>JADFHH010000039.1 GCA_022567275.1 Pseudomonadota bacterium
GGGGGGTGGGTTTAACAATACATGACAGGGCTGCCATTTCTAAGACCGCCACCAAACCAATCGCCATCTCTATCGACGCCAACGCCACTTTCAACGTGCCGCCCACGCCGATGATTGAACGCGCCGCCGTTCGTCTCAAACGGGAAGGGTTTGGCCATGACATCGCGGCCGCAAACCAGCGCCTCCCTTAAAGGCATCGCGGCGATGATCGTGGCGGCGTTCCTGCTCACGCTCAACGACGCGGCGTCCAAGTGGCTGATGCAGACTTATCCGGTCTGGCAGGTGCTGTCCGTGCGGCAAATCTGTTCGCTGCTGGTGATCCTTCCTTACATCCATTTCGTGACCGGCTGGCGCGTGGTTCAAGTCACCAACCGGCCAGGCATGGCGCTGCGTTCGGTGTTTTTTATCGCCACGACCGGGACCATCATCGTCAGTTTCTCCCTGTTGCCATTGGCGCTTGTCACGGCAATCGCCTTTGCCAGCCCGCTGTTCGTGGTGGCCTTTGCGCATCTGTTCGCAATCGAGAAAGTGGGTCTGCGCCGGTGGCTGGCTGTGCTCGCCGGGTTCGCCGGCGTTCTGGTGATTGTGCGGCCGGGGGCAAGCGGGTTCGAGCTGGTGCTGATATTGCCCGTATTCGCGGCGCTGTTCGCCGGCTGCCGGGATATCGTCACACGAAGCCTGTCGCGAACAGAATCATCGATCTCCATTCTGCTGTGGTCCAATCTGGCGGTGGTCGCCTTTGCCCTGAGCGTGGCCACGGCGCAAGGGTGGCAGGCAATCACCGGTGGCGCGGCGCTGCTTTTGCTGCTCAATGGCGCACTGAATGCCGGCGCGCATTTTCTCATCATCGAGGCGCTGCGCCTGGGCGAGGCTTCACTGGTTTCGCCGTTCCGCTTTTCCGGGCTGATCTGGGCCACCATGCTGGGGCTTGTCATCTGGGGCGAGTTCCCCGATGGCTGGACGCTTGCCGGCGCCGCACTGCTTGTGGCGAGCGGCGTCTACATTATCGAGCGCTCTCCAGGAGCCGCATCAAAGAGGGGCAAAACAAAAGGCCAACAATGACAAGCGAAGCCATTCTCCGTGAGTTTTGACCCTACTCCGACCCGACCCCGACCACAGGGATCGACCCTTCGCCGGGGTCCTCATCGCTCCATTTGATTTTCTTGTAATCGAAGCCGCCTTCGAGCGTCGGCTTGACCACCTTAAAATAGGGCGAGAGGTCGAAATCACGCGGGACGAACAGGGAGTGATGCCGGATGCGAAGAATTTCCTCAACGCTGTGGGTGCTGGCCGCGGGCCCCTGTTTTTTAATATATTCGATCGAGGGCAGGATGGGATAGCGCACCGACTGGAAGGCCTGGGCGATCAGCGAGGAGCAGATGGCGCGCGTCGGCGTGCCCGAGCCCAATGCAATCATGCGCCGGCGCCAGCGTACCGGCAGCGGCGGCATGGGAATAAGATAGCGCGCCAGGTCAAGAATGTTGCGCGTGTCGTATTTGGTTCCCAGCGCGTCGGCCATGAACTTCACGACTTTTTCCCGGTCGGCTTTGGACAGATTGACGGGCCGGCATATGCGCGTGTTGTAGCTGGCGTATTTGGACAGCGGGACGGCGATACAGCCCTCCCCCAGATTGGATTCAATCAGGCTGAGCGGCTCTTCGCCCGGCTTGCCTGCGCCCAGCGCGCCGCCCACATAAATGGCCGCATGGGACCAGGTCGACTGGGTCAGATATTTGATCGCCACGGCAATCTTCTGGTTGCCCTCGATGAGTATGATATCGCAGGGTCGCAGCGACTGCTTGAGGGTTTCGGGGTCGGAGACGGTGAACTGGTGGTAGTCGCCCGACTCCTTGGAAAGCAAGCGGGCAAGCCAGTTGCCGAAGCGGTCCAGGGCCTTGTCAACAAACACAATTGCAACCCATTATTCAGTCATGACTCTAATGCACGCTCGGGCTCTTGAACAGCGCATCGCGGTCGGCGGAATTGACAAGCAACTCCACCGCGCCCTGTTCGCGCACCACCGTCAGCGGCACCTCGACGCCCGCTGCACCGAGCCGCCAGACTTTTCGGTAGAAATCCGCCAGATCGTGCACCGCCTCGCCGGCCACCGCGAGCACGATGTCGCCCGCGGACATTCCCGCGCGCTCCGCAGGACCGCCTTGCGCCAACTCGAGCACGACCACATCGCCATCCATGTCGGCGCTGTAGAGACCGAGCCACGGCCGCACGGGCCGGTTGGCGCGGCCGAATTTTTTGAGATCGCCGAAGATGGGCTTCAGCAGGTTTACCGGTACGCTCATATTGAGCGGCAACTCGCTGCCGGCTTCGTTGGACGCCTGAAGTTGCAGCGAGCCGATACCGATTAACCGGCCTCGCGAGTCGATAAGCGGCGCGCCGCCCCAATGCGGATGCGCCGGCGCGGAGAAGATGGCTTGGTCGAGCAAATATTCCCAATAGCCGGCGAATTCCTGCCGGCCGACGATATGCGCGACGATCGAGTTCTCAACGCCCCCTGGGGCACAAATGATGATCCGGTCGTCCTTGCGGGCTTTTGAGGAGTCGCCGAATTCCAGGGTTGGGAAGTCGAGACGCGACAGCGGCTGGATGAGCGCAAATCCCGACTCCTGATCGTAACCCAGCGTATGCCCCTGCGCGGTGGACCCATCGGAAAAACTGAGCCAGATCGTTTCCGCCTCGACAATCAGATAACCGATGGTGAGAACCAGCCCGCCCGGGACCAGGACGCCATTGCCGATCCGCTCATCGCCGAGGGTTCTGGCGGTGTAGGCGTCGGAGGGGACGCGCGAATGTACGCATACCGCCGTCGCGAGTGCGGCATCGAGGTCGAATAGATAATCCTCGGGACGCGGCTGTACCGCCGACGGAACCCGCCAACCGCTCAATGTCGCCATATCCGAGACTCCGGTTCGATTCTCATTCAGCTTACCACCAATGTGGGGATTGTGCTCAAGACACAAAGCAGCCTTGTCTCTTGACCTTGTGTCATGGCAAACTGTTGATATTCTCGCCAGCATAAAGGCAACGCGATGACCACGGCCGCGCACGAAAAAGCTCCCTTGAAAGTCTATTGGCAGCCGGGCTGTTCCAGTTGTCTGAAGACCAAGGAATTCCTGCTGGACCATGGCGTTCGCTTTGAATCCGTGAACGTACTGGAAGACGAAAAAGGCTTCGCTGAGCTTCAGAAGCTTGGCGTCAGGCTTGTGCCGATTGTCGCGCGCGGGAAAGACTGGGCCAATGGCGCGGTGTTCCGCGATGTCGCGCGGGTCGCCGGCTTCGAATGGAAAGCCCATGACATGCTGCCGCCCGCCGATATGATGGCGCGGCTCAACGGCATCCTTGCCGGCGCGCGCCGGTTTAGCGCGCAACTTCCCGATGCGGCGCTCGACACACTGCTGCCTGACCGGCCGCGCAGCTATCGCGAACTTGCCTACCATATCTTCCAGATTCCCGAAGTTTTCCTGAACCGTGTCGAACATGACGCGCCCTATACCTATGAATCGCTGCTGAGCAAGCTTCCCGCCGAAATGGCGTCGAAGGATGACTTGCTGGATTATGCGAACAGCGTGATTGAGCGGCTGAACGGCTGGTGGGAGAATGGCGGCGCGGACACCGATTTTGCACAGCCGGGCAGGGTTTATTACGGCGAGGTCTCCCTGCATGAAGTTCTCGAGCGCACCTGCTGGCACTCAGGCCAGCATACCCGCCAGTTGATGCTTGTGCTGGAAAAACTGGACATTGCGCCCGATGACCCCTTGACCGATGACGCCTTTGCCGGATTGCCCATGCCGAGAAAAGTCTGGGACAATGAAACGGCCTGGGAAGGGGCAGCGCGTTAGACGCTCAGATCTTTTTTCTCGAGACGGCGACCAGTGCGTCGGCCTCGGCTTTCAAGACTTTCAAATCTTCGTTCAACAGCGCTTCCCGGGCCTGCAAGCTGGCCTGTTCCTGTATCAGGCGCGCCCGTTCGGCTTCGGCAAGAGACTTTTTCTCAAGCTGCCGGCTGACGGCAAAATAGGCTTCATTCACATCGCTGATGCGCGATTCCATTTGACGAATGCGGTTGCCCAACTGAAAGCCGGTCTGGAACAGGCTGGCGGAGAGTGGCGGGCAGACGTCATAATAGCTCTGCCCCAACGCGCCTTCCCGGTATCCGCGCAGCGTGGTGCAGTAGGTTGCGAGACCGCTCTCGCGCCCGGCCAGATATTGCTCCTGGCCGGACACCGTCCCCTCGCGCCCGCAGACTTTCACATGCCGGCCATACCGTTCGGCGGGACGGCCATCATTGCCGTCCTGAACGCCGATTTTGCGCCAGTCGCCGCTCGAGCACACCTCGCGCTTAAGTGTGGTGCAGGCGCTCAGTGAGGCCAACGACCCAACCAGCATTAGTGTGAAAATCCGGAACATAGGTGAGACGATGCCATAGCGGCGGGTGATATCGCAATAACGAAACGCTACGCTATCGACAACTCTGTCGCCAGTGGAAAACAGTTACGGATATGGCTTTCGTAATGCGGCCATAATATGTGCTAACCTCGCACCTCAAGTCTTGCCAGTCCTGAGCCAGGGGAAATCGCACCAATGCACCGCCGCACTTCGTCTTTGGCCCCGTGGCCATGGGCCGCGCTCGTGCTGATCGCCGCCGCCGCCCCGGCCGGCGCGGATCCCGCCGCCAAGCAGCTTTTCGGTGTGATGAAAACCCCTGCGGCCCTCAGCGCCAGAGCAATTGGCTCCTATACAAGGGGGTGCCTCGCAGGCGGGCGGAGCCTCGCCATTAGCGGTCCGGGCTGGGAGGCCATGAAGCTGCAGCGCAACCGCAACTGGGGCCACCCGCGGCTGATTGAATATCTGCAACGCTTCGCCACCGAGTCGAGAGACATAGATGGCTGGCCGGGATTGCTGATCGGCGATCTGGCGCAGCCGCGCGGCGGCCCCATGCTGACCGGCCATAAAAGCCATCAGATCGGGCTCGACGCGGACATCTGGTACAAGCCCAAGCCGGCGCATTCAATTGGGATAAAAGAGCGCGCCGACAGCAGCTCGATTATGCTGGCTGAAAAATTTGGCCAGAAGGTCATTAGCGAAAACTGGAAGCCGGGCTATGTGAAGCTGCTGAAGCGCGCCGCGTCTTACCGGGAAACCGCACGGATATTCGTGCACCCGGCGGTCAAACGCGCTCTGTGCGAGGGGGCGGGCAAGGACCGGGCCTGGCTGCGCAGGATCAGGCCCTGGTGGCTGCACAATTATCACTTTCATGTGCGCCTGACATGCCCTGCCGGGGTGGCGGGATGCGTCAACCAGAACCCGCCACCGGCGGGAGATGGTTGTGGCGCACAGCTTTCGCACTGGTTGAAGCTCATGGCGTCGGCGGAAAAGGCCAGCAAGATCAAAAGGAAACCGCCGAAAAAGCCGCGCCCGCGCCGGGAGTTGCGCTTGGCCGATTTACCGCAATCCTGCCGCGCGGTGCTGAATACAGACACAGCTTCTGGCGCATCCGGCGCACGCGCCGCCGGACAACCCGCTCCTGTTCCCGAACGCCGCCCCCCGGACGCGTCACCGGCGCTATCCGCGGACGCCAAAGCAACCATGGATCCCAACTTGCCCTGGCTGCGGGGGAGTGCCGCGTCAGCGCCAAAGCGGCCCGCGCAAATGCCGCCGCCGGCAAGGAAGCCCGGGGCCGGGACGCAATAATGGCATGATCTAAATCCGGGACCCTGATTGACAGGGAGCGCCGATGTTTTAGAATCCGTGTTCAGGAACTCGCCGCCGCACCTGGCGGCGATTTTGGTTTTGCGAACCTCGAACGAGAGACAATGAGCGTCCTTGTCCCGGCATATGCGCGCGCCGATCTGGCCTTTGTGAAAGGCGATGGCGTTTTTCTGGAGACCGCCGCCGGCGAGAGCTATCTCGATTTCGGCGCCGGCGTCGCCGTGGCGTCGCTCGGCCATGCCCATCCAGCACTGGTGCGCGCGCTGTGCGAACAGGCGCAAACCCTGTGGCACACATCGAATCTGTATCACATCCCCGGCCAGGAGCGGCTGGCCGAACGGCTGGTGGCCGCCAGCTTCGCCGATCAGGCGTTCTTCGCCAATTCCGGCGCGGAAGCCATGGAATGCGCGATCAAGATGGCGCGCAAATATCACGCGGACCGGGGGGCAGGCGAACGCTACCGTGTGATCACCTTCGAGGGCGCGTTTCATGGCCGCACCCTGGCGACCATCGCCGCAGGGGGCCAGGCGAAACATCTTGAAGGTTTCGGGCCGCCGGTGGACGGCTTTGACCAGGTTGCGCTCGGTGATCTCGATGCGGTGCGCGGCGTCATAACGCAAGAAACCGCGGCCATCGCCATCGAGCCGTTGCTCGGCGAGGGCGGTATTCTCACCGTGCCATGGAAGTTTCTGCGCGATTTAAGAGCGCTTGCCGATGAGAACGGCGTTTTGCTGATCTTCGATGAGATTCAAACCGGCATCGGGCGCACGGGAAAACTGTTCGCCTATGAATGGGCCGGCATGACGCCCGACATCATGGCCGTGGCCAAGGGCCTCGGCGGCGGCTTTCCGGTTGGCGCGTGTCTGGCAACAAAGGAGGCAGCGCAAGGTTTGAGCGCCGGGACCCATGGCTCGACTTTTGGCGGCAACCCGCTTGCCATGGCCGTAGCCAATGCCGTGCTGGATGTGGTTCTGGCGCCGGGATTTCTAGAGCATGTGCGCTCAATGAGCGTGGCTCTGAAGCAGAAGCTCGCGTCGTTGTGCGACGAATATCCCGATGTCATCGCCGATGTGCGCGGCGAGGGGCTGATGATCGGCCTCAAATGCGAGCCCCCCAATCAGCAGCTGATCGAGGCGCTGTTCGAGGAGCGGCTGCTCACCGTGCCCGCCGCCGGCAATGTGGTGCGGCTGCTGCCGCCGCTGATCGTCGAGCCGGAGCATATCGACATGGCCTGTGACCGGCTCAATGCGGCCTGCGGACGCCTGTCGGGCGCGCGCAAACAAATATAAATTTCAGGAGCAGGGGCGATGGCGCTTCGGCATTTCATCGATATCGACCAGTTTGACGCCGCCTCATTGCGCGCGCTAATCGCCAGTGCACGGGCGTATAAGGAAAACAAGACGCCGGATTCCATGCCCCGGCTTCCCCCCTCGACCATGCTCGCCTTGATGTTCAACAAACCATCGACCCGCACGCGCGTGTCTTTCGATGTGGCCATGCGCCAGCTCGGCGGACAGACCCTTGTCCTCAACTCCGCCGAGACCCAGCTCGGGCGCGGCGAGACCATCGCCGACACCGCGCGCGTGCTGTCGCGCTAGGTGGATGCGATGATGCTGCGCACCGGCTCCCATTCCAGCATCACCGAGCTGGCCGGCCATGCGGGCGTGCCGGTCATCAACGGCCTGACCGATTATTCACATCCCTGTCAGGTGATGGCCGATGTCATGACCTTCGAGGAGTTGCGCGGGCCGATCGAGGGGCGGACGATCGCCTGGATTGGCGACGCCAACAATGTTGCCACCTCCTGGGCCCATGCGGCGGTGCGGTTTGGCTTTTGCTTGCGTATCGCCTGCCCAAAACAGCTTGCTCCAGACCCCGTGCTGCTAACATGGGTAAAGCGGGAAGGCGGCCGTGTGGAGGTGACCCACACGCCGGGAGAGGCCGCCGATGGCGCCGATGTGCTGGTGACGGATGTGTGGGTTTCCATGGGCGATGAAGATGGCGACAAGCGCAGAAAGCTGCTGGCGCCCTATCAGGTGAATGAGAAGCTGATGGGCGCGGCGGCAAAGGACGCCATTTTCATGCATTGCCTGCCCGCCCATCGCGGCGATGAGGTGAGCGCCGGGGTGATCGACGGGCCGCAATCGGTGGTATTCGACGAGGCGGAAAACCGCCTGCACGCGCAAAAGGCGATACTCGCCTGGTGCTTTGGTTTGAGCTAAATGGAAGCAATTCAAATAGCATCGCCGCCAGACACGGTTACGGGCGATGATATCATCCTGCCCTTCCAGGCGGACCGCGCCGGGGCCAGCGGGCGGCTGGTGCGCCTCGGGCCTGCGGTCGATGAGATATTGCGCGGGCACGCTTATCCTGAAGCCGTCTGCAAGCTGCTCGGCGAAGCGGTGGCGCTGACGGCGCTGCTCGGCGCATCGCTTAAATTCGAGGGAAAATTTATTTTCCAGACCAGAACCGATGGCCCGGTCAATATGCTGGTGGCCGACTATCGCTCATCGGGGGATTTGCGCGGGTTTGCGGGTTTTGACGCGCAAAAATTCGCGGCTCTCGAAAAGATCGGAAATATGGACTCGGCCAAATTTCTCGGGGCCGGGACTCTGGCCATGACCGTCGACCGTGGCCCCGATATGGAACGATATCAGGGCATCGTGGCGCTGAAGGGCGGAGATTTGAACCAGGCGGCGGATGCGTATTTTCGCCAATCGGAGCAATTGCCCACCTTCATCCGCGTCGCGGTCGCGCGCCATTACAGTGCTGAGACCGGGGACCAGAACCAGTGGCGCTGGCGCGCGGGCGGGCTGATGCTGCAACATCTCACCCGCGAGGGCGGGCATGGCGCGCAGGCAACGCCAGGCGATGAGGATGGCTGGAACCGGGCCAGGTTGCTTGCCGCCACGGTCGAGGATTCCGAACTCGTCGATCCCATGCTGGCGCCCGAGGATTTGTTATACCGGTTGTTTCATGACGAACAGGTGCGCGCCTTCAAATCGCGGCCCCTCGCCTTCCATTGCGGCTGTTCACCGGGCGGGGTGAAGGCCATGCTCGGGCGTTTCGGCGGCGATGAAATCAAGGACATGGTGGAAGATGGGCGAATCCGCGTCACCTGCGAATTCTGCAACAGCCGCTATGATTTCGATCCGGAAGACTTTTAGTTGAGGGGGGCGAATGCCCTGGCATGGACGCTTTAGCTCCGGGACAGGGATATATAGGCGCGCGCAACTGCCTGAGGTGTTGGTTCCTGGCTGAGATCTGGCCCCAGGGCGCTCTGCAATGCGACAATCGATCTCTCTAGCGCGGCCACTTTGTCTGACTCCGCGGCTGTGAGCTCAACCTTGATGCCTGCATGA
>JADFHH010000438.1 GCA_022567275.1 Pseudomonadota bacterium
CCAGGTGTAGCGGTTCAGTGCCTCTCCACCTCCGTCCGACCAATGCTTGTGGCGGCCGGCACACTCCGCAAGGCCGACCAATTAGAGACAAGCGTGATCCCCGCAGTGCTGACGCCAAACGCAGGAAACACAGAGCTTGACAACAATGCCCGATTAGAGAAGCGGACGTCAACGATGTGGCCCCGGCGGACTGTCTGCCGGGGCCAGAATATATTGCCGTTCGCCATCGGTGAACCGGGTTAAGGCGTCAGATCCAGAGCCTCGACGACACTGTCATAGGGTATCCCCGCTTCGTCATTCAGCAGCTTTACGTCGGCGGCTGAATCCGCTTCGAACAGACACATGCAGCGGCCATCTTCAGGCGCGAAGGTGGAGCGAATATATTTCACACCGGTCCCGGCCGCGGTCATCTCGGCCGCTTTGGCGATGGCCGCCTTCTGCGCGCCGCCGAGGTCTTCCATAGAGATGCCCTTGAGACTTCTTTCAACCATGTAGACAGTCATATCGCGCTCCTGTGTGGTTTGGTGAACCCGATGATGCAAGCGTATTTTCGCGGCCAATGGAACGAGTATTTTTTTATCAATCAATAGCCTCAGGTTATCGTTCAAGGTTATAAGCTCAAATCGCAAATATGAGCTTTGAAGGTGATGCCATGGAGATGTCCCAGATACGCTATGTGCTGGCGGCCGCCAGGACGCTGAATTTCACCAAGGCAGCGGTGAATTGCAATGTCTCTCAACCGGCCCTGACCAAGGCTATCAAAACACTCGAAGCCCAACTCGGTGCGCCCCTGTTCCACCGCGAAGGCAAGCGCGTTCTGGTGAGCGAATTTGGGAAATCCATGCTGCCGCATCTTCGCCAGATCATGGCGGAAGCGGAAGCGGCGCAGATGCTGGCAGACAATTTCAAGCTGCTGAATGAAGTGCCCGTGCGCGTTGGCGTGATGTCGACGCTCGGACATGTGCGTTTCTCACGCTTCCTGGCGAAGTATCAGAAAGACTACAAGGGTGTCGAGGTCACCGTCAGCGAAGCAAGCGTGTCCGAGCTCAAGGGCAGGCTGGAAGAAGGCGATCTGGATGTCGCCGTTCTGAACCCGCTCGATGGCCTGGGCGAGGCGTTTAGCGTCACCGATCTGTACCAGGAGCGTTATGTGGTGATTTTCCCGCCCGGCCACGATCTGTCGAAGCTGAACGCGATCAAGCTGTCGGACTTGTCCGGGCAGCCTTATGTCGACCGGCTCGCCTGTGAAATGCGCGAGATGGTGATGGAAGTGTGCCAGGACATGGACGTGGAGCTTTATGCGCGCTTTCGCTCGACGCGCGAAGACTGGATTCAGGCCATGGTGCTGGCGCGGATAGGTTTTGCCTTCATGCCCGAATATTCGGTCACTCTGCCGGAGCTGCTGCAGCGGCCGCTGGTGGAGCCGGAGGTGACCCGCACGATCTCGCTGGTGAGCGTTCCCGGCCGGCCGTTCAGCCCCGCCGTGTCGGCATTTGTCCGCTCCGCCCAGAATTTTGACTGGCCTGGCTAGGTGTGATGTGACCCCGGCTTCTTTGGCAGGGTGTAACGGAACTTTTCCATGCACAAAAAACGCTTGTCGTTGGCTCAACCAGAGTCCGGTTATGGCACCCGTCCTACCAGGTTGCACCCTTCGGAATAAAGTCTGGACCCGAGCACAAAGCGGACCATGCGCGCTTCATACGCACCTCGTCCCGTTTCTTAAGCACACCGCCGGGACAGCCGCGAATCCAGCACCCGGCGCACTTTCACCAAAGCAAATTCGCCGCAATCGCCGCCAGCGACAGGGCGCCAAGCCACAGCGCCCAGCGGCCGCCCCGGCTGCTTTTCGCCTGGCTCTCCGCCAGCCGGTGAATCGTGCGCTGATCGAGCCTGATCCCGTCATGGGCCATATCGGCGAAAGCTTCCGCCGCCATTTCCGCGCGGCCCAGAAGCTTTGGTATCTCACCCACGAAGTGGCCGACCAGCTCGGCGCCATCGGCCGCGTCGTGCAGCTTGCCTTCGAGCCCCAGATTTTTCTCCAGCCATTGCTTCACCACCGGCGCCGACGTGTTCCACATATTGAGTCGCGGGTCGAGGTTGCGCGCCACGCCCTCGACCACCACCATGGTCTTTTGCAGCAGCAGCAATTGCGGCTGGGTTTCCATGTCGAAAACTTCAGTATATTGCAGCAGCTGGCCGAGCAGATGGGCCATGGAAATTTCCTCGGCGGTTCTGTCCTGCAGCGGCTCGCCGATCGCCCTGAGCGCCTGCGCGAACATCTCGACCGCTTGGGTTCGCGGGATGT
>JADFHH010000040.1 GCA_022567275.1 Pseudomonadota bacterium
CGCATTCAAGGGCTATCTGCCGGGCGGCGCGTCGGGCGGCATTTTGCCTGCACGCCTGGCGGATATTCCGCTTGAGTTTGGCCAGCTGGAAGAGCATGGCTGTTTCGTCGGCTCCCATGCGGTCATCATCCTGTCGGACTCAGATGATATAAAAGCGGTGGCGCTGAACCTGATGAAATTCTTTGAAGATGAAAGCTGCGGTCAATGTACGCCATGCCGCAACGGCACGGAAAAGGCGGTCAAGCTGATGGCGCGGGCCAAGTGGGACCCGGACGTTCTGGAGGACCTCGCGGTGGTGATGGCCGACGCCTCGATTTGCGGCCTGGGCCAGGCGGCGCCAAATCCGCTGCGTTGCGTGCTAAAATATTTTCCGGAGGATTTGCAATGAGCCAGCAGATCAAGGCCGCGCCCAAAATTCCCTCCCCCCTTGCGGGGGAGGGTTAGGGAGGGGGGCATGGCAAGACACTTTGTTTCTTCCGTTGGCCGTAAGCGTGCGAAGGCATTGCGCACCAACCAGACGGAAGCTGAACAGGCGCTGTGGAAAAAGCTGCGCGGGTATCGTGTAGTGCGCTTCTGGAACAATGAGGTATTGAATAATCTGGAGGGTGTGCTCATGAGGATAGGTGAGGTTTGCGGGGACGCGGGTTCCCCCCCTCCCGGCACTGGCGTACCGGCCTCCCCCTCCAGGGGGGAGGTTAGCTTATGACCGGCCCGATCAAATTCGAACTCGATGGCAAGCAGGTCGAGGCGGCGCCGGGCGAGACCATCTGGCAGGTGGCCAAGCGCGCGGGTACGCGCATTCCGCATCTGTGCCACCTCGACGAACCGGGCTACCGGCCTGACGGCAATTGCCGCGTCTGTATGGTCGAGATCGAGGGCGAGCGGGTGCTCGCCGCTTCGTGCATTCGCACGCCATCAGAGGGCATGAAGGTCAAAATCGAGAGCGCGCGCGCCAAAAAGTCCCGCGAAATGGTGTTCGAGTTGCTGCTGTCCGATCAGCCGGAACGCGCAGCGGCGCACGACCCCAATTCGCGCTTCTGGCAGTGGGTCGACGATATGGGCGTGGCGCCCGTCAGCCGCTTTCCGCGCCGCGAGCAGCTCAAAGCCGATGCCACCCATGCCGCCATCGCCGTCAATCTCGATGCCTGTATTCATTGTAACTTGTGCGTGCGCGCCTGCCGCGAGGTGCAGGTGAATGACGTCATCGGCATGGCTTATCGCGGGGCGGGGTCGAAGGTGGTGTTCGATTTCGATGACGCCATGGGATCATCGACCTGCGTGGCGTGCGGCGAATGCGTGCAGGCGTGCCCCACCGGCGCGCTGATGGAGGCCAATCTGCTGGATGAAAGCGGTATTCGCACCGGGTTCGAGGACCATAGCGTCGATACGCTGTGTCCCTATTGCGGGGTCGGCTGCCAGACGAAGGTGCACGTCAAGGACGGCGAAATTCTCTATATCGACGGCCGCGACGGACCGGCCAACAACAACCGTCTGTGCGTCAAGGGCCGCTTCGGCTTCGACTATATCACCCACCCCAACCGCCTGACCAAACCGCTCATTCGCCGCCATGACGCGCCCAAGGACGCTGGGCTGCAACTCAAGGCGGGGGAGTGGAAAAAAGTGTTCCGCGAGGCGGACTGGGATGAAGCGCTGGACTTAGCGGCCGGGGGCCTGAAGCGCGTATTCGACGCCAACGGGGGCAAATCGATCGCCGGTTTCGGCTCGGCCAAATGCTCCAACGAAGAGGCCTATCTGTTCCAAAAGCTCATCCGCCAGGGTTTTGAATCCAATAATGTGGATCACTGCACGCGGCTGTGCCACGCCTCATCGGTCGCGGCGCTGATGGAGGGCATCAATTCCAGCGCGGTGACCGCGCCGTTTACCGCGGCGAAAGATGCCGACTGCATCATCGTCATCGGCGCGCGCCCGGCGGAGAACCATCCGGTCGCCGCGACGTACCTGAAAAATGCCGCCAAACAGGGCAAGGAACTGATCGTAATCGACCCGCGCGGCCAGAGTCAGGGCCTTGGGCCTCATGCCACGCGGGTGCTGCAATTCAAGCCGGCCACCGACGTGGCACTGCTGAACGCCATGCTGCACACCATCATCGAGGAAAAGCTATACGACGTTCAATATGTGCAGGCGAACACGGAAGGTTTCGAGGCGCTCAAGGAGAATATCAAAAAATTCCCGCCCGAAAAGATGGCTGAAGTTTGCGGCGTTGCGGCTGAAACCATCCGTGAGGTGGCGCGCGTTTACGCCACGTCGCACCGCTCGATCATTTTCTGGGGCATGGGCATCTCCCAGCATGTGCATGGCACCGACAATGCCCGCTGCCTGATTGCGCTGGCGCTCATCACCGGGCAGGTGGGCCGGCCCGGCACCGGGCTGCACCCGTTGCGCGGCCAGAACAATGTGCAAGGCGCCTCCGACGCCGGCCTCATCCCCATGGTGTACCCGGATTACCAATCGGTCGAGGATGTCCACACACGCCAATTATACGAGGAATTATGGGGCAAGGCGCTGAATCCCGAGCGCGGGCTGACGGTCGTGGAGATCATCAATGCCATTCTCGATGGCGAGATCAAGGCGATGTATATCCTCGGCGAGAACCCGGCCATGTCCGACCCCGATCAGGCCCATGCCCGCGCGGCGCTGGCGAAACTCGAACATCTCGTGGTGCAGGATATTTTCCTCACCGAGACCGCCTGGCACGCGGATGTCGTGCTTCCCGCCGCTTCCCATGCGGAGAAATGGGGCTCCTACACCAACACCAACCGCCAGGTGCAAATCGGCCGGCCGGTTATCGATCCGCCAGCGGGAGTACGCCAGGACTGGGAGCTGGTGCAGGATATCGCCAGGCGTATCGGGCTGGATTGGAATTACGCTCACCCGCGCGATGTGTTCGCGGAGATGGGCCAGGTCATGCCTTCGCTCGACAATATCACCTGGGAGCGTTTGGAGCGCGAGGACGCGGTCACCTATCCTTGCGATGCGCCTGACAAGCCCGGCAACGAGATCATGTTTGCGTCCGGTTTTCCGACCCAATCCGGGCGCGGCAAAATCGTCCCGGCCAATATCGTGCCGCCGGACGAATTGCCCGACGAAACCTATCCGATGGTGCTTACCACCGGCTGCATGCTCGAGCATTGGCACACCGGCGCCATGACGCGCCGGGCGCGCACGCTCGATGCGCTTGAGCCCGAAGCGGTCGCCGGCCTCAACCGGCGCGATATCGTCAAGCTGGGTATTGAGCCCGGCGCATTCATCACCGTGGCGACGCGGCGCGGCGAGATTACCCTAAAAGCCCGCCAGGACCGCGACGTGCCCGAAGGCATGGTCTTCATCCCCTTCTGCTTCGCCGAGGCCGCCGCCAATCTGCTCACCAACCCGCAGCTCGACCCGACGGGCAAAATCCCGGAATTCAAATTCTGCGCCGCCAGGGTCGCACCGGCAGAACAGGTGCATGAGGCGGCGGAGTAGGCGCCGGGGTCAAAACCCAACGCTCATGTTCTGTGAGGGGATAATCATCCGAAATTAATTGTGCCCTGCACAAAACGCGTAGCTGCCATGCGTGAAAATTAGCGGATTTCTGGCATATATTTGTTAAATTCTATTGTGCATTGCAAAAATGATTGCTATGTATACGGAATATTGTATACCATGAACTCGAACGCGGGCACGCGACCATGAGCACAGCAAAAGCACTGGCTTTTGAGACCAGCTATCGCCATTACCCCTTCGCGCCTCTGGTGGAATTGGGATTGGCAGTCGCGGGTTTGCTGAAACGCACGGCGGCGGGCGGCGGCAAGTCAGGCAAGCCCGCGCGCGACGCCGGGGATGCCGGCGGCGCGGTTGGCCACGCGGCCTGACGGCGTTTCGCCAGCAACAGAGTTTTAGCGCCAGCAACCTCCCTGTGCTTGCGCATATTGGGCCGGACTTCGTAAAACGAGGTCCGGCTCTTTATTTTTTCCGCTTATTTTCACCCCGCCTCTTGACGGGAAGCTTTTCGAACATGCGAGCCGCTGCCCTGCCGTGGGACGGATCATGCTCCAGAAGAAGAGAAAAGCAGCCTGCGCCGTTAGCCGCCGGTGACCGACATATGGCGGGTTACCGCCGGTTTGCTGGTGCGGCGGTCGATGATGAAATCATGCCCCTTCGGCTTGCGTGAAATGGCCTCGTCAATCGCTTCCGAAAGCAGCGCGTCATCGGCGCTGGCGCGCAAGGGCGCCCGCAAATCGGCCGCGTCGTCCTGGCCCAGGCACATATAGAGCGTGCCGGTGCAGGTCAACCGGACGCGATTGCAGGACTCGCAGAAATTATGGGTCATGGGGGTGATAAAGCCGATCTTTCCGCCGGTTTCCATGACTTCGACATATCTGGCCGGACCGCCGGTCTTGTAAGCAATATCTTGCAGCGTCCAGCTGTCCATCAGCCTTGCGCGAACGACGGAGAGCGGCAGATACTGGTCCGTGCGGTCGCCATCGATTTCGCCCATGGGCATGGCCTCGATGAGGGTCATATCCATGCCCCGCCCGTGCGCCCAGCGGATCATGTCGTCATATTCGTCCTCGTTGACGCCCTTCAGCGCCACCGCGTTGATCTTGACGTGCAGGCCTGCCTCTTGGGCCGCATCGATGCCCGCCATCACCTGGTCAAAATTGCCCCAGCGGGTAATTTCCTTGAATTTTTCCGGTACGAGCGTGTCCAGCGATATATTGACCCGCTTTACGCCGCACGCCGCCAGTTGTTCGGCGAAGCGCGGCATCTGGCTGCCATTGGTGGTCAGGGTCAACTCGTCCAGCGCACCCGATTTGAGGTGACGCGACAGGGCCTCGAACAGCCACATGATGTTCTTGCGCACCAGCGGCTCGCCGCCGGTAATGCGGAGTTTGCGCACGCCCTTGGCCACGAAGGCGCTGCACAGCCGGTCCAGTTCCTCCAGGGTCAGCAGATCTTTCTTCGGCAGAAAGGTCATATTTTCCGACATGCAATAGACACAGCGGAAATCGCAACGGTCGGTGACGGAAACGCGCAGATAACTGACGTGACGGCCAAACGGGTCGATCATTTTCTCCCCATTGCCGCCGTTGATACGCTCGACCGTCATCACCTGAAACTTTTTACCTCGTCCCGTCAGAGCATGAAAAATTCACCCCCCACCTTAGCAGCGTATCGTGTCAGGTCAAATGACCGGCAGCCGGGCCTGCTTCCGGCGCGCATGGGTTGACCCGCGCGGTGCCGGCGTTGCCATACATAACGCGTTGTTATGAGGGCATTTCTCCAACACATATGCGACTGGGCCGCGTGTTCTTTTTGCGGATATTGTCCTGTAGCAAAAAAGAGTTTTCCCCAATACCGCCAACTGGAAATAATGTTGCTTCTTGCCTTGGCATACAATAAAATTCAGACTAGTATGGCTGAGCGGTCCTGGAAACCGCAAGGGAGATAGTCAAAGAGAATGCTCGTAGAAGAGGCGACGCGGGAGATGTCCGACTCTCTCGCATCCGAAGATGCGCTGCGTGCGCAAATGTATCGTTTTCTGGCGCGGCTTCTGGCTGCCCCTCCCGATAAGGCGTTGCTGAAAACCATCGCCGGACTGGAAGGCGATGAGACCGATCTGGGCAAGGCCATGCTGTCATTGGGCAAGCTGGCCGCGAAGATAAACACCGCGCAGGCCGAAGAGGAATATCATGATCTGTTCATCGGCGTTGCCCGGGGCGAGTTGCTCCCCTACGGATCCTACTATCTGACCGGATTTCTTCACGAAAAACCACTGGCCAAATTACGCAATGATATGGCCCGGCTCGGCATCGCCCGCGGTAGCGTCCACAAGGAGCCGGAAGACCATATCGCATCGCTCATGGATATGATGGCCGGATTGATTACCGGCGAATTTGGCGATCCGGCGCCGCTCGCCGTTCAAAAGAATTTTTTCGAGGCCCATATTTCCAAATGGGCAAGTCATTTCTTCGCCGACCTTGAAGGGGCGAAGACATCGGTTCTCTACACCGCATTAGGCACGATTGGCCGCAGCTTCATGGAAATTGAAGCCACGGCCTTTTCCATGTCCTGACGCGGTTCGTAGGGAAGGCGGGCGTGGCGAATGGCCGCCCGTCCAACAAAAGGAGGCAGAGCATGAAGGAAAAATGTGATCGTGTGAAAGCTGACCGCCGCAGTTTCCTGAAACTCGCGGGTGCTGGCGCCGTTACTGGCGGCGCGGTTCTCGTGGGCGGCAAGGGTGTGGCCGAGGCTGGCACGGCTGCCGTTGAGACTGGTCGTCTCTATAGAGAGACCGACCACATCAAAAAATATTACGAGTTGGCCCGTTTCTAACGGTTCGGTACGTAATTGGAACAGCCCTGTTTTTACGGGGCACGGGCTCTGAAACGTTTTTGGAGCACAACCTTTGGAAGGAGAAAGCTATGCTAAGGAAGAAGATAGACGGGGTTGCGAATGGCCCCCGCTTATCGTCTGCCATAAGCGAGCTGACTGGTGGCGCCGTTGACCGGCGCAGCTTCCTGCGCAATTCGGGACTGGCGATTGGCGGTCTCGCGGCCCTTTCGGGCATGCGCAGTGGGATGGTCACCAAAGCTGAGGCGCAAATCGCCGGCGGTGGTACGATCGAGATTAAAAAATCGGTCTGTACCCATTGTTCGGTGGGGTGCACGGTCTTGGCGGAGGTGCAGAACGGTGTCTGGATCGGGCAAGAGCCCGGTTTCGACAGCCCGTTCAACCTTGGCGCTCATTGTGCCAAGGGTGCTTCAGTGCGCGAACACGCTCATGGCGAGCGGCGTCTGAAGTATCCAACCAAGCTCGAAGGCGGTAAATGGAAAAGGATCAGCTGGGATCAGGCGATCAACGAGATCGGCGACAAAATGCTGGAGATCCGTAAAACCTCCGGTCCCGACTCGGTCTATTGGCTCGGTTCGGCGAAACATTCGAACGAACAAGCCTATCTGTTCCGCAAATTCTATGCATTCTGGGGATCGAATAACGGCGATCACCAGGCGCGGATTTGTCACTCGACCACGGTCGCGGGTGTCGCCAACACCTGGGGCTATGGCGCGATGACCAACTCTTACAACGACATCCACAATAGCCGGTCCATGATCCTGTTCGGCTCGAATCCCTGCGAAGCTCACCCCGTTGCACTTCTGCACATCCTGAGGGCTAAGGAAGTGAACAATGCGCCGCTGATCGTCTGCGATCCGCGCTTCACGCGCACCGCAGCGCATGCGACGGAATATGTCCGCTTGCGTCCGGGGACCGACAACGCACTGACCTGGGGCCTTCTCTGGCATATCTTTGAGAATGGCTGGGAGGACAAGGAGTATATCCGCCAGCGCGTGTGGGGCATGGAGTACATCCGCGAGGAAGTGAAGAAGTGGAATCCGGAAGAAACCCAGAGGGTCACCGGCGTGCCGGGGTCTCAGGTGAGGCGCGTTGCCCGCACCTTGGTCAACAACAGGCCCGGTACTCTGATTTGGTGCATGGGCGGTACGCAACACCACCACGCCAATAACCAGACGCGGGCCTATTGCATTCTGCAACTGGCTCTCGGCAATATCGGCCGGGCTGGCGGCGGCGCCAATATCTTCCGCGGCCACGACAACGTACAGGGCGCGACGGACATGTGCGTGCTGTCGCATTCGTTGCCAGGCTATTATGGCCTCAAGAAAGGCTCGTGGAAGCACTGGGCGCGCGTCTGGGATGTCGACTACGACTATCTCAAGGGCCGTTTCGCTTCAGAGAAGCTGATGCAGTCGAAGGGCATTCCGGTGTCCCGCTGGATCGATGGCGTTCTTGAGAATAAGGACAACATTGACCAGAATGACAATCTCCGGGCGATGGTGTTCATGGGTCACGCGGCGAATTCGCAGACCCGTGGTGTGGAGATGAAGAAGGCCATGGAGAAACTCGATCTCCTGGTCGTCATCGATCCATATCCGACTGTGGCGGCGGTGATGCACGACCGCACCGATGGCGTATACCTGCTGCCGGCTACGACGCAGTTCGAGACTTACGGGTCCGTGACGGCGTCCAACCGCTCGCTGCAGTGGCGTGAGAAGGTGATCGAGCCGCTCTTTGAGTGCAAGCCCGATCAGGACATTCTGTATCTGTTAGCCAAGAAGCTTGGTTTCGCCGGCGAGATGTTCAAGAACATCAAAGTCGACGGAGAAGCAGTGGATGTCGAGGACGTCACCCTTGAGTTCAACAAGGGCATGTGGACCATCGGCTATACCGGCCAGTCGCCGGAGCGGCTGAAGCTGCATATGGCGAACCAGCACACTTTCGACAAGACCACGCTTCAGGCGAAGGGCGGTCCGTGTGATGGCGAGACTTACGGCCTGCCTTGGCCGTGCTGGGGCACAGCGGATATGAAACATCCAGGTACTCATATCCTGTATGATCCGACCAAGCCCGTCGCTGAAGGCGGTTTGAACTTCCGCGCTCGTTTCGGTGTGAAAGCGCCGGACAAGTGGGGCGGCGCAAACATGCTTGCCGAAGGCGGTCAGGAAGGATCGTCCTATCCGGTCGGCAATGAGCTAAAAGATGGCCATCCCGAGTTCACCATGGCCATGCTCAAGAAGCTTGGCTGGGACAGTGATCTCACGGCGGATGAAAAGGCAGTCATCGAAAAGATCGCTGGCGACAAGACCAACTGGAAGACCGACCTCTCGGGCGGCATCCAGCGCGTCGCGATCAAGCATGGCTGTGCGCCTTTCGGCAACGCGAAGGCACGGACCGTGGTCTGGAACTTCCCGGATCCTGTTCCGCTCCATCGTGAGCCTCTCTACACCAACCGGCGTGATCTGCTGCCGAAATACAAAACGTATTCCGACCGGCAGATGTATCGCCTTCCGACCCGCTATGCGTCGATCCAGAAAGACGATTACTCGAAAGAGTATCCGTTGATCCTGACATCGGGGCGCCTCGTGGAATATGAGGGTGGCGGTGAAGAATCCCGGTCCAACCCGTGGCTGGCGGAACTTCAGCAAGACATGTTTGTTGAAATCAACACGTCGGACGCGAACGATCGGGGCATCAGGGATGGCCAGATGGTCTGGCTCTGG
>JADFHH010000439.1 GCA_022567275.1 Pseudomonadota bacterium
ACAGAGCGCCGCGCCAGCCTGCATGGGCGGCGCCCACCACTTGTCCGCGGGCGTCGGCGAACAGCACCGGCACGCAGTCGGCGGCCGATATGGCGATGGCGAGGCCGGGTTGCGTGGTGACCACGCCGTCGGCTTTTGGCGCGTCTCCGGGCGCCCAGGGCTTGTGTGCGGTCACGACAGTTGCGGAGTGGATTTGACAGGGGCTCACCAGCCCCTCGGGAGCAACTCCCAGCAGCCTGGCCAGCCGCGCGCGGTTCTCGGCGACATTGTCATGTGTATCGTCCGAGCCCAGCCCGCAATTGAGCGTCGCGTAAATGCCGCCCGAGACGCCGCCGTTGCGGGTAGCGAAGCCATGGCGTATTCCGGTCAGGCCGGACAGCATATCGCTTGCGATCATCATGTGCGGACCTTAAAGACACTCGGCGAATGGCGGCGGCGTCAGGCCTTCGCTGGTGAGCGCCATGACCTTGAAAAGCTCGCCCATCTGCGCCGCGTCCGCAAGCCGCTTTGCCCCCGATGCGATCAGCTCCTTGTCCTTGTCCGGCGCTTTTTCCATCAGCCGCGCGCAGCGTTCTCTCAAGCCAAGCGCGTTGAGAAATTTTGCTTGGCGGATGGGGCCGTGAACCTGAAGGTCGTTTTTCGCCGCTGTGTCCCCTAGCGCGGCGAAATCCACATGCGCGGTAAGGTCGGCTTCACCCGGTGTCGCGAGGGGGGAGGAAAATTCATGGGCCCTGACCGCTTGCAAGGTTTCGCCGGGCGCGCTCGTGCCGTGGCCATAGTCGATGACCAGCGCGGCGAGGGGGTGGTGTTTTGCCCGTCGTGCAAGGTCTTCGACAAGCGCTTCGGCGCCGGGGCGAATTTCCGCGATGTCGCCATCCTTGGCGCCAATGCGCAACCCTTGCGGCAGTATGTCCGGCGTCTCAAGCGGTGAGGACGCGGTGCAGAACGCCAGATCGCCGGCCTCGGAAACGCCCACGCAGCGCTCGAACCATGCGCCTTCGCGGCGCTCGAACTGGCGCACCGGCAGGGCGTCGAGAAACTCATTAGCGATGACAATGGCAGCACCCCCGGGCACATCGCCAAGCCGGTCATGCCAAACGGGTTGTATGGCGCAGGCTTGCAAGTTTTTGGCCTGCACGCCGCGCAGCACGGGGCTTGTCTCCACCAGATGGATTTTTGCGGCCTGGATAAATTCCGGCACGAGCTTCGCGGCGCGCAGCGCGTCGGCCATCAGCGCCCCGCGCCCCGGCCCCAGTTCAACCAGACGCAATGGAGATGGGCACCCCATGTCCCGCCACACGGAAACGCACCACAGCCCAATCAGCTCGCCAAATATCTGGCTGATTTCGGGCGCGGTGATGAAATCGCCCTCAGCGCCAAACGGATCGCGGGTGGCGTAATAGCCAAATTCCACATCGCTCAGACAGGCCTCCATATAGTGCGCCAGCGTGATCGCGCCCGTCCTGGCGATGCGGCGTTTGAGTTTGGCGAGAAGCGTATCCGGCCCGCCCATGCTTCAGGCCCGTTCGCGGGCGCGCCAGATGACATAGGCGCCGATGGCGATCATGGGGATGGAATAGACGATGCCCGGCGTAACCCATCCGGTGGAAAAGGCATGGGTTGGATCATACATACGAAAATTCTCCGCCGTGATCCGCGCCAGCGCGTAGCCGGCGAAGAAAACCCCCGACGCATAGCCCGGCAGTGGCAGGACTTTTCGCCCATGGGTGAAAAAGCGAATGACCAAAAACAGGAGCAAACCTTCAAGCGCCGCCTCGTAAAGCTGGCTCGGGTGGCGGGCTAGCGGTCCCCCGCTTGGAAAAACCATGGCCCAGGGCACATCGGTGACGCGGCCCCACAGCTCGTCATTGACGAAATTGGCGATGCGGCCGAAAAACAGCCCGAACGGCGCCGCCGCGCAACAGATATCGGCGATCGACAGCATAGGGATTTTCCTGGCGCGCGCGAATATGAATACCGCGAGACATACTCCCGCAAGGCCGCCATGAAACGACATGCCGCCATTCCACAACTTTGGGATGTCGGCAGGATTGGCGAAAAAATACACCGGCTCGTAGAACAGCACATAGCCCAGGCGCCCGCCGAGCACGACGCCGAGCGTGGTCCACAGCAATAGATCATCAGCGATTTCCGGGCCGGCGGGCGATTTGCCGGCCCACAGTTTATCGTTGGCAAGCAGGGACCGGGCATAGAGCCAGCCCAGCAGCAGGCCGCACATGTAATACCAGGGGCGTTGGAGTTTGACGCATCGCATTATCCGCTGCCGTCACCCCG
>JADFHH010000440.1 GCA_022567275.1 Pseudomonadota bacterium
TGAAGAGGTGTGACTGAACAGGTGCGCCATGCCCGGATATAGCCAACTCATCCCGCTTCTGACCGCTGCCGGCATTCTGCTCGCAGGCAACGGCATCCAGGGTACTCTCATCACGCTTCGCGCCAGTAGCGAAGGATTTACTCCGGCGCTCATCGGGTTGATGGGAACAGCCTATTTCGCCGGCTTTGCCCTGTCCTGCCTCGCCACGCCGCATTTGATCCGGCGCGTTGGTCATATCCGTGTGTTTGCCGCGCTGGCCGCGGTCGCGTCGGCCGCCACGCTGATGCTTGTGCTGGTCCTCGACAGCTCTATGTGGATGGCGATGCGTTTCGCCACCGGCTTTTGCTTCGCGGGTCTGTTCACGGTCATGGAGAGCTGGCTGGCTGCAAGCTCGAAAAATACCAACCGGGCACGTATCCTGAGCGTCTATCGCCTGATCGATCTTGGAGCCAACGCTGGAGCGCAGTTTCTGCTCCCCCTATTCGGAGTTCTGGGATTTGAACTGTTCGCCATAATTGCGATGCTGTTTGCCGTTTCGCTGGTGCCGATTTCACTTGGCGACCGCTCCAGCCCCAAGCCGCCGGAAGCCTTCAGCTTCGATATCCGCATCGTCTGGCGCATCTCGCCGCTGGCCTGCGCCGGGTGTCTGACGCTGGGGATGACCAATTCCGCGTTCCGCCTGATTGGCCCCCTCTATGCCGATGCGATGGGCCTGGACACCGCCGGCGTGGCACTGTTCCTGAGTGCGGGCATTCTCGGCGGGGCAGCGCTTCAGTTTCCGCTCAGCTATCTGTCCGACCGGTTTGACCGGCGCTGGATGATTATGGGCGCGACATTTGGCGCCATGATTGCTGGCTTGCTGCTCTCCAATGTCGCGCCAGGCAACCAGATTCTGGTCTATGCGGGATCGTTCGCTTTCGGTGCGTTCGCGCTGCCGCTTTATTCGCTTTCTATCGCTCACGCCAATGACCAGGCTGAACCCGGCCAGTATGTGCTGGTCGCAGCGGGTATGATTTTCTTCTTCGCCATAGGCGCGACCTGCGGTCCCTTAATCGCCTCGCTTGTTCTCGATACCTTCGGCGCACCGGCGTTCTTTACCTATACGAGTTTGGTGCATGGCGCGTTGATCCTGGTCACTTTCGCGCGCATGGCGATTCGCCCCGAAGTTGTGGACAAAGGACGCTCAAGCTTCTCCTTCCTGCTGCAATCATCTCCCGTGTTTATCCGCATGGCGGCAGGAAAGAACGGGTCCGGGGCAGGCCGCGCCAAGAACGGAAAATAACTGGCAAAACCCTTCTCATACGCATCTCAACCTTTTTTTTGCCCTCTTATGGGCCTATAGTGATGCTGCCGGTTTTTAACCGGCTATGGCGATAAATGGCCGTTGTAATAAACCATTCGGACCCGGGGGCGGTACCCGGCGCCTCCACCATATGCCGCTAAGCGTTTGAAACGGGTTCAGGCGGTATCCGATGGGGGCGAAACAGGATCGACGAGGGTGTAAAGAACGTGTTTTCGCCCGGCATGGTTCCGCCGTTATCGGGCCACCATTATAGTTGCAAATGACAACTATGCGGAGGCTCGTCTCGCTGCGTAAGCAGTGCGACAGTCTCAAAAATTAAGTCCTGATCTTTCGCAAGATCGGGCGCGGTCCGGAGGGCACCGGGCAACAGAAGCCCTCCACTTACTTATTGCTTTGGGGATAAGAATCACGCCGTATGCCGGTTGCGTAGATTGAGTTAGAAAAGGGCAATGGCCGAGGATCAGATCAAATATGATGTGATGACGCAGGAGGCGCTGCGCGGCGTCGTGCGCTCGGTTCTTGAGCAGATCGCGAAAAATGGACTGCCCGGCGAGCACCATTTGTATATCGCCTTCGACACCCATGGCCCCGGCGTCTCTGTCTCCGAGCGGCTGAAACAGCAATATCCGGACGAAATGACCATCGTCCTGCAACATCAGTTCTGGGATCTCGATGTCACGCAGAAGCGCTTCGACGTCAAACTCTCCTTCAATAATGTGCCCGAGCGATTGATCGTTCCGTTTGCCGCGATCAAGGCTTTCTATGACCCGAGCGTCCAGTTCGGGCTGCAATTTGGCGGCCATGAGGCG
The DNA here is from genome assembly GCA_022567275.1 of Pseudomonadota bacterium. GTDB lineage: Bacteria > Pseudomonadota > Alphaproteobacteria > Rhizobiales > Methyloligellaceae > UBA2767. The sequence goes on from JADFHH010000440.1 coordinate 2,113, forward strand.
GCTAATGACGCTCCGGGCAGCAGCGCAAGCCTTCCCGGCATGAGGGATGAGAAAAACGAGAGCGCGGATTTGCCGGCGGTTGCCGAAGGGACCGGCGGCAATGCGGGCGCCGCCGCCGCCCCGGCCGCGAATACGGACGCGCACGGTGTCCCGCCCGGCGGCGGGCTTGATAAAGTGGTCGA
>JADFHH010000441.1 GCA_022567275.1 Pseudomonadota bacterium
TGGGTCGCCACTGTCAGCCAGATGTATGCTCCCCCGGATGTCAGCCGGATGTGTGCCGGCGATATTACTTCTGCGCCAACGCTAGCTCGGCGCCAGCACCATCACCATCTGCCGCCCTTCCAGCTTGGGTTCCGATTCGACCTTGGCGATTTCGTCGGTCTCGGTCCTGACGCGCTGGAGCAATCGAACGCCAAGCTCCTGATGCGCCATCTCCCGGCCTCTGAAGCGCAGCGTCACCTTGACCTTGTCGCCCTGATCGAAAAATTTTCGCATATTGCGCATCTTCACGTCATAGTCGTGAGTGTCGATGTTGGGGCGCATCTTGATTTCCTTCACATCGAAGGTCTTTTGCTTCTTGCGCGCCTCGTTGGCCTTTTTCTGCGCCTGGTATTTGAATTTTCCAAGATCGAGGATTTTGCAGACCGGCGGTTTGGAGTTGGGCGATATCTCGACCAGATCGAGGCCGGAGTCTTCAGCCATCTCCATGGCCGCCTCTATCGCGACGGTGCCATGGTTGTCGCCTTCTGCGTCAATGAGTTGAACTTCAGGGGCGTCGATATCGCTGTTCGCGCGAGGCCCCCTGCGGGTTGGTGTCGGTCTTGCCCTGATCGGTCGGCGTGCGATGTGACTTTCTCCTTCTCTTGCCAAAGTAAATTCGACGCGGTTCCGCGCGTAAGACTCGCGGGCGGAATGCATCCGCGTATAAAATTGAAAAACTGACCGGCGAAGTCAAGCCGTAGCCGCAATAATTATCACCTTACTTGTGGACTCATTTCGCATCGTCGAAAGCGCGAACAAGCGCGCTGCGGAGGCATTCGTCATAGACGGCGAGGGTTTGGCGCTGCATTTGTTCGGCGGAAAAATTGACCCGTATATGCGCCCGCGCGCGCTTCGCCATGGCGTTGCGTTCGCGCTGAGACAGGATAAGCGCCTCGGCAATCGCCTTGGCCAGCGCCGCGGGAGACCCTGCCGGTACGATCCACCCGGTGGCGGCATCCGCGCCATCGCGCTGCGTGGTGAGCAGGGTTTCGGGCGATGCGCCCTGCCTGGTGACGATGACCGGACAGCCCATGGCCTGCGCTTCGATACTGGTGCGGCCAAAGGCTTCCGGCTGCGTGGAGGCGACAAGCGTCACATGCGCCGCCGCGTAAGCCGCCGCCATGTCGCCGCAATGACCCACCAGCCTGATTTTTCCCTCCAGGCCATGTTGCGCGATCTGACGGTTAAGCCCACTCACATAGGCCTCGCGGCCCTGGGCGTCGCCGGCCAGGATGAACGCCGTGTTGCGGCCCGCGCCCTGAGCCCGGAAAAGCTGCGCGGCGGCCTCGACCACATCATGCTGGCCCTTCCAGCTGGTCAGCCGCGCCGGGTGCAGCACAATCAGTTTCCCCTCACCCGCACCCCATTTCTTGCGCAGTGACGCAACCCGCTGCGCGGCCACCGCTGCCGGATCGAAACGCGCAAGATCGACGCCGCGAGGGATCAAACGGATGCGCACCTTGTCCGTTGCATGGCGCTCATGCACCAGCCTGGCGGTATAGTTCGAGTTGGCGATCACCAGATCGCCGCGCGCCATGACCGAATTATACAGGCCCTTGAGCGGCCCGCGATTGCCATAGGCGCCATGATAGGTGGTGACGAAGGCCGTGTCCGTCGCCCGCGCCGCCATCAATGCGCTCCATGCCGGGGCGCGGGAGCGCGCATGAATGACATCGACACCGCGCTCGCGGACGAACCGCGCCATGCGGCGCGCGTTGGCGATGATTCTGAGCGGGTTCTTCGCCGCCGCCTTAAACGGCACGATCACGCCCCCGGCGCGCGTCACATCGCTCGCCATGCGCCCGCCCTCGCTCATGACAAATACGCGCCCGCCGGCCCGCACGACGGCCTGGGTAATTTCCACCGTGGCCAGTTCCGCGCCGCCGGTCTCGAGGCGCGGGATGATCTGCAGGATCGTCGCGGCATGAATGACGGCGTTCATTTGGATAAGTTTATCCGCGCTTGTCGGGGTATCGGGCAAGGGTGCAATGCCACTCTCTACGATTTCACGCGCGGCGCTGTCCATGCCTGCACTTCTCCTCCCTCCCCCCTTCGCGCGGGGGAGGGTTGGGGTGGGGGGGCTAGCATAGACTCGGTGAAGCGCGAGCGAACGCTGCTGAGATATAAACAAGGAATACGCCAATAGGCGCATGAGTCGTTTTGCTGTCACCCCGCCCCCGGCCCCTCCCCGTCAAGGGCTACGGGATTCACACATTTTGTGTTTTTGTTGCTATTGCAACGCCTTTGAGC
>JADFHH010000442.1 GCA_022567275.1 Pseudomonadota bacterium
AAAAAATCCTGTTCAATTGGCCCGGCAATAGTATTTTCAGCAGCGGCGGATACAAACAGCCCGTACTCGAAACCAAAAGGCTGTTCATTCATCTGGGTAAAGGAGGTAAAGCCAAGAAGAAACTGTTCGTCAAGAGGCGCCCACAAGTCTTCATCGAGTTGGTTCATTCCCAACATCCAGCTAAAACTGCCAGCCCCCGACCCATACCCAGCCTGACCGTAATCATCCTGACCGTTATCCTGCGCCGTTACCACGCTGCCGAGCGAACAAACAAGAACCAGCGTTCCCCAGACCATCTTCTGTCTTGCTGCTTTCAACATGATACGCTCCTTCAACCTATCCCAACTCGTCATTTCTCGAACTATCCGACCAAACGCAAGCGGGCAGGGCTATTCATACTCTCCAGAATCCTGCTCACCCCATTTTTCGGCCCCTTGCTCCATCCCTCGCAGGAAGCCCGGGACGTAGCGAATTTCCTGTCTGGTGCCGTCTTTCGCCTCGTACGGGACACTGTAGCCTTTCCAGAGCATCACGACAAGGACGCTGCCGGTAAAGATCATGATCAGCGTGATGACAATTAAGGCGACGGCGAAAGCCGGATGGCCCGTTCTGACGTCATATGCGGCCGCCATGCGCCGGCTCGGCTCGCCGGGGGCGCTACGGGCTGATACCGCTGGCGCGGCCTCCGGACCTTCTTCGATAACTTCCACCTCGTCGACTTGTGTGACCGTGTCGCCCGCGATGACGGTCGCCGATTCGTCTTCGAGCGGTAGGACTTCCAGATCACTCTCGAAGACAATCTCTTCCGTTCCAGTTTCAAGCGATCCCACGGCAGCCGTGACGACCGTCGCGGCCGTTTCATCCGCGACACTATCCGGCAGGTCGATCGTTATTTGCGAATCAGTTGGAGGTGGCGCGGCGCCGCCGGAAGGGATGACAATTGTTGGCTCGGTTTCCCGGCTTTTTCTGAGGTTGGTAATATCCGTGGGATCGAACATAGGCTTGCCGCCGGAACGGATCACGCGCAGATCGCCGCGCGCGACCAAATTCGACAACTCCTCTTCGCTCATCTGCAATTCAGACAGAGCGGACTTGAAATCTATCAGTTGCTCAGCCATGCTACAATGGCGGCGCTTCGCACCGCCCCCTTGCCCCTTCCCTTCTCACCGAGTGCACACACCACTCGCTTGGAACCTCGCTGTCCCGTCCCAGTGGCAGTGCCATCGCCAATAATTCGATGCGGTATTATGCCATCCCACGGGCGGGACTGCAAGTGCATTCCCGCAGAATCTTTCGCCGTGCGACCACCCCGGACGTGGGGCCTGACCGTCGGCTGACGGGCAGGCAGCATCTGCCTTCAAGCATGCGTTGCGATCGCGCGCCCATATTTTTCCCTAATTACCTGCGGGATGTCAACACAAAACAGCAACAACGGCTCGCCGGGAGGTTCGCCTTCCCAGAGGCCCGTTCGCCACGATAGTAGCGGCTGTCCTAGCCGCTTCGCGGGTCATTGAAAAAAAAGCGGCCTGCAAGAGGCCGCTGGAAGGAATTATTGGAATTTATTTGAAAATCCGGGTGCGCCGGGAAAGCGCGGAAAATTCGCATCAGCGATACCCGGCCAAGGCGGCAGCGGTGCCCGTATCCCGAGGGTTTCCGGTGACCATCAGGCCCAGGTGCCGCTGGAAAGCGCGCGTGGCGAAGACGGTGCGCCGCCCGACTTTGCCGTCAAGAGGACCGGGGTTGTGGCCGGCATTGCGCAGGGCGATCTGAAGTTCCCGGGTCGTAAGCTTCACCTTGGAGCGGGCCGGCCGAAACGGCTTGTTGGTGGAAACCCGCGCGGTCTGCGGCTGGATGCTGTTCTGTTCGACTTGGGTTTGCAGCTCCCTCAGACTCTCGTCGTGACGCCCGAACTGGGTCTCCAAATGCGAGACGCGGCCTTTCAGTTCGCGCAACTCCAGCGAAAGAATCCGGACCCTCGTGCCGCAGCCGGCCAAAAGCGGCAGCGCCAGCGCAAAGCCAATAACGGCGGTGATTTTCTTTGACATCGGTTTTCCTCCTCAAAAGCCAAGTGTCCATGACCAACTCGGTCAGTAAGCATATCGGCTTACTGCACTTGTGCATTTAGTTTGACTGAGATTTTTTCTTATTTTGGCAACATTTATCCCGTTTACAGAAGGACCAATGTGATTTGTTCTTTGGCGAACCAAGACGCGCCGGCACGCCACATCGATTGTTCCATCGTAACCGTTCACTGACCTCTATATTGTTTGGAGTTCTGGAGGGCCGA
>JADFHH010000443.1 GCA_022567275.1 Pseudomonadota bacterium
CGATCGTTTCATGTCCATCCCCACGAACAGCATCGTCTCACGCACCATTCAGCAATGCATGCATGATCACCTGACCACCCCTCCCCTCCCATTACCTGCCTTGTGTTGCATTCGCGCGCGTGTGCATGCGTTCCTTTGTGCGTGCGTGTTTGCAGGTACATCTTGCGCACGGACGTCATGTATCGGCGCCAGAACCCGGTGTGCCCCGGAATAATAAAGCGCCTTGAGACCCGGCTTTAGAATATCCACTCTCAGACCCGGCATTGTCTTTCCCACCGTCCCTCACGACTGTTATTTAACCAGTTCAAGCAACTGCTATTTAACCAGTTGCGGCTATTATCCGTCCCGTTCTGGCCGAGTGTTTCAGACTTTTCTTGAGAAAGCCTTGACCAGATCAGGGCTTTTGGCTGGAGGCCGCAGTTTGTTTTGCGTAGGAGCGGGCCATGTCCGTAATCAGTCTGCCGGATATTCGTCACGATCGAGGCGGCGCCAAGCCTTCAGCAGATTGCGAAACTTCGCTGGAAACCGGTACCGGGCGGATACAGCTCACTATATATTACGATTTCAAGGCGATAGAAAGCCAGTGGCGTGAGTTCAAACTGGCCGCCATATGCGTGCCCGACCAATCCTTCGAACGCGTCGAGGCATGGTCCAGGCTTGTATCGCAGCCCTCAGGCACGCTGCCGGCAATTGTCTGCGGGCGAAGCGAAACCGGAGATATCCAGTTTATCTGGCCATTCGAAGTCACCCGGATGCGGGGCATGGGGTGTCTGCAATGGATCGGGCAGGACCATGCGAATTACAATATGGGCCTCTATGCATTGCCATTTGCGCGCAACGCGACGCCGAACGACATCAAGACGCTTTTGAGCGAAACCGCCAGATTGATCGGCGACGTTAGTGTGGTAAAATTTGAGAAACAGCCTTTTCAGTGGGATGGCGTTGCCAACCCCATGGCGCTGTTGCCCCACGCTCAGAGCGCCAATATGGGGCACGCCATTTTGCTTGATGCGGATTTCGATACGCTCTATCGCAACCGTTTCAGCGGCAAATCACGCAATACATTAAGACGCAAAGAGCGTCGCTTGCGTAAACATGGAGAGCTCGAGATGGGCTGGGCCGGCACTCCCGAAGAGCGCCGGGCGTTGCTCGACCAGTTCTTTATGCAGAAGAAGCGCCAGTTCGCCGCGCTCGGAATACCCGATGCGTTTTCTGACCCGCGCATCCGCGCTTTCTATCATGAAATGGCTGCCCTGCCCTCTGGCGCGGATGGCGCGCTGGAGGCTGGCTGTCTCAAACTTGACGGCAAGGTCATCGCGATATCATGCTGCGTCTTTTTCAAGGACAGATTGTCCATGCTGCTCACCTCGATTGAAGCGGGCGCCTTTAGCAAATATTCGCCAGGTTCATTGCTGCTGCGCCAGCAAATCGAATCGGCATGTTGCAAGGGGCTGAATTTTTTCGATATGGGCGCCGGAGACGGACGCCACAAGAGTGAGTGGTGCGACATCGATACGCCATTGTTCGAAAACTTAATCGCTTTGGATGAACGCGGTTATCTTGTGACGCTTCCGTTAGCGGCAGAGACGGCACTGAAGCGATATATCAAGACACGGCCTCGACTTTGGTCGTTGGCGCAAACAATCAGGCGCAGTGTTTTTGGCCAACGCCAAGCCAATTAACCACCTGTAATATTGTAAGAAATCCAGCCTATGCGGCTTACGCCGCTCGATTCCAGCGAAGGAATTGCGGCATTAGCGCGCGCCGTTCACTCGCGTGTCCCAACAGCATAATTGTCGCTTTGGTATGGGCTGCGTCGAGGATATCATCCGCAATCCAGCGGGCGGCGTCATTGCTCGAATCGTAGGCCCCCGCAACCAGGACAATCGCGGCAGGCTTGCGCGCGGGAATGCCCGTAAGCATTCGCGCCTGCTCGGGGCCGGCATAGAGAATAATCCGATCATATGCCGCCTCCAAAGCAAGCAGCAATGAGTGCATTTTCCTGGCATTCAGAACGGGCAAACGCCGCGCATCGTCAGGCCCGGAAATGACATGCAGAGACGAACCTGGATCACGTCTTATCACGTCTTCGAACTGGGCCTTGCCATAGAGCAACTGTGAGATACCTGGACCATCCGGCAAATCCATGGTGATTGCAATGTGATCGGTTTCGGCCAGCGCATCGACGATAACCACCCTCCTTCCGGAAGCCGCCAGTGCACGGGCAACCTCAATCGCTTTGGCTGAAGCCTCGAATCTTTCACAGGCAGGCGTGATAATTA
>JADFHH010000444.1 GCA_022567275.1 Pseudomonadota bacterium
TCCGCGAGGCGGTGCCGGAAGAGGGGCTGGCGCGCGTCGATGGCGATACGGTGCTGAGCCCGGCCAGCTGGGAGGCGGCGCTGCGCGCGGTGGGGGCCGGTATTCACGGCGTCGATTGTGTGATGACGGGAAAGGTTCAAAATGCCTTTTGCGCCATCCGCCCGTGCGGCCATCACGCTGAACGCGAAACGGCCATGGGGTTTTGCGTGTTCAACAATATCGCCATCGCCGCCCTTTATGCACGCGCAAAGCATGGCGCGGAACGTATCGCGGTGGTCGATTTCGACGTCCATCACGGCAATGGCACGCAAGCCATGTTCTGGGAGGATGAAAACCTCTATTTCGGCTCGACCCATCAAATGCCGCTGTTTCCCGGCACCGGCGCCATTTCCGAATCGGGCGTGGGGAATATTTGCAACGCGCCGTTGCGCGCGGGCGATGGCGGGGATGTGTTCCGCGAGGCTTTCGAGAGCCGCATATTGCCGCAACTTTCCGCCCACCGGCCGGATATCATTCTCATATCCGCCGGGTTCGACGCCCATGAGCGCGATCCGCTGGGGAGCCTTCGGCTGGTGGAGGACGATTTTGCATGGGCGACAAGCAAGCTCGTCGAGATCGCCGACAAAAGTTGCCAGGGCCGGGTCGTCTCCATGCTTGAAGGCGGCTATGATATGGACGGACTGGCAAACTCGGTCGCCGCCCATGTCCAGGTGCTGATGGATGCCGGCGCATGAGGAAAACAGGCAATGGCTGATAAGACAAAAAAAGAAGAAATAACCGCCATGAGCTTCGAGGCGGCGATGGCCGAGCTTGAGCAGATCGTCGCCGCGCTGGAGAAGGGCGATGTCGAGCTCGAGGCGTCGATAAACATCTATGAGCGCGGCGAGGCGCTGCGCGCGCGGTGCGACGCGCTGCTCAAAAAGGCCGAAGCCAAGGTGGAGAAAATAACCCTCGATGGCGACGGCGAACCGGCGGGCACGCAACCCCTGGACGGGGATGGCTGACGCGGGCGCGCTGCCGCTCTCCGGCGTCCGCGTGCTGGATGTGGCGAGCTTTATCGCCGCTCCCTTCGCGGCCACGACGCTGAGTGAATTCGGCGCGCAAGTCATCAAGGTGGAACGCCCGGACGGCGGCGACCCGTGGCGGCGTATCGGCACACCCAAGGATGGCGGCGACACCTTGGCGTGGAAAAGCGAAGCGCGCAACAAAGCGTCTCTCACCCTCAATCTGCGTGACCCCGAAGGCGCGGAAATCCTCAAAAAACTCGTGGCGAAGTCGGATGTGCTGTGTGAGAATTTCCGCCCCGGCACGCTGGAAAAGTGGGGGCTGGGATGGGATGTGCTGTCCGCGGTCAATCCAAAACTGATACTGTTGCGCGTTTCCGGCTACGGCCAGGACGGCCCCTATCGCGACCGCCCCGCATTCGCCCGCACGGCACATGCCTATGCCGGGCTGGTGCATCTGGCCGGCATGCCCGGAGGGCCGCCGGTCACGCCGGGATCGACCTCGCTCGCCGATTACATCACCGGCCTCTATGGCGCCATCGGCGTGCTGCTGGCGCTGCGGCACCGCGATAAAACCGGCCGCGGGCAAATCATCGATCTGAGCCTGTATGAATCGATTTTTCGCGTACTCGATGAACTGGCGCCCGCTTACGCGGAAGCTGGAACCGTGCGCGGCCCGCAAGGCACCAAGACGCTCAACGCCATACCCCACGGCCACTATCAGGCGAGCGACGGCAAGTGGCTGGCGATTGCCTGTACCTCGGATGTGATGTTTGCGCGCTTCGCCGCCATGATGGGCAAGCCCGAGCTGGCAAGTGCGGAGATGTATGGCGAGGGTGCGCGCAGGCTAAAACATTTCGATGAAATCGATGCGCTCGTCGGCGATTACATCGCTGGCTTCACGCGCGATGATTTTATCGCCCGCTGCGTGGAGTTCGAGGTGCCCGCGGCGCCCATCAACACCATCGCCGACATTTTCGCCGACCCGCATTTTTTGGCGCGCGGAACCCTGGTCGAGGTCCCGGACGTAACGGGCAATCCGGTCACCATGCCCAACGTCGTCCTGCGCCTGTCCGAAACGCCGGGAAAAATCACGAGCACGGGGCCGCTGCTGGGCGATGCGACGGAGCGGGTCTTGCAGGAGTTGTGCGGGCTGGACGCCGGCGAGATCGCGCGGTTGCGGGAGAAGGGCGTGGTTTAAGGCCAGTGGCGGATGGGGATCAGGGGGATGCGCAGGGCCGGCTTTTAACCCGTAGCCGTGATTGAAGCTTCGCGT
>JADFHH010000445.1 GCA_022567275.1 Pseudomonadota bacterium
GAAGGAACCGACCTCGCACGCCCCCCGGTTTTGGTAGGCAGCCATCTCGACAGCCAGCCCACCGGCGGCAAGTTTGATGGTGCACTCGGCGTGTTGGCAGCACTTGAAATCGTGCGAACGCTCAATGACTTGAATGTGGAGACCCAGCATCCAATAGAAGTTGCGATGTGGACCAACGAAGAGGGGTCCCGCTTCGCCCCTGCGATGATCGCTTCGGGCGTTTTCGCTGGCGTTTTCAGCTTGGACCACGCCTGGTCATGCACCGATCCCGAAGGCAAGACACTGGGCGATGAGCTGAACCGTATAGGCTATGTCGGCGATGCTGACGCCGGTGGGCGCCCCGTTCATGCTTTTTTTGAATTGCATATAGAGCAAGGCCCAATTCTCGAAGATGAAGGGTTCGACATCGGCGTCGTCACTCACGCCCAGGGTCAGCGCTGGTATGAGATCAATCTGACGGGCATGGAATCTCATGCTGGCCCTACGCCGATGCTTAAGCGCAAGGACGCATTGCTGGGGGCGGCGAGGATCGTCGAACTGGTGAATGAGATTGGTCTCGGCCATCTACCGGGGGCCTGTGCGACCGTGGGGATGATTGAAGCCTATCCAAACTCGCGAAACGTGATTTCGGGCCGCGCCTTCCTCACCGTAGATTTTAGGCATCCAGATGATAAGTCGCTGGCGGCGATGGATGGCGCATTGGCAGAAGGTGTTGCGCGGATCGCTCGCGACACCGATCTTGGATATGACCTCGAACAGCTCTTTTATTTCCCGCCGCTTGAGTTCGATCGCTCCTGTGTCGCCGCGATACGCGACGCAGCCGAGAGGCTCGGCTATCGTCACCGAGACATCGTTTCCGGTGCCGGGCATGACGCGTGCTATCTCGCGAGAGTCGCTCCGACAGGAATGGTGTTCAGTCCCTGCGTCGACGGCATAAGTCACAACGAGGCAGAAGATTGTAAACCGGAATGGGTAATAGCGAGCGCGAACGTTCTGATGCACGCGGTGTTAGACAGGGCTGGCATCGTCGACACGACAGAGTAGCCCTGCGCCAACCCAGACGAAGCCACTCAGTTACCGTGACAATGCCCCGTATATTTTACTTGGCTATCGTCCTCCAACCCGGCAAGCCAACTTGTCACCGGCAACCCGGCTGGCCTACGCTATTGAGCGGATCTGCCTTCTGTCGGTTCGCGAACATGCCAGACTCCAACTCTGGACATGGACCACCAAATGGTCACTAGACATTGGGGATGGGTGCCCGTGGCAAGAACGGCCAAGGGGTGTCCTCGGTGCCGGTCAGCCGGCAGTACGCATTGATAAGCAGACAGCGGCGGGAACCGCCGTCTGATGGCGGAGTGATTGAAATATGACACCCGAACAGGTGATCGTAAGGATTAGGACCATAGCAGGAACCAACCCCGGAAACCTGATGGCGCGCCATTTCGATGAGGATTATTTCCGCAGTCTCGACGACCAGTTGCGCCAGCGGTTGAGCAAAATCATCTCTTCGGGCATCGAAAACCCCGATAGCCAGATGGGCGCTTACGCCATGAACCCGGGAGACTATGACTTGTTTGCGCCAATGCTGGATCCGATGATCCGCGATTTTCACGGCATTGCAGAGGAGACGACTATAGCTCAGAAGCATGACTGGGATACCAGCGGAACATCTTGCGACCTAGCCGCAATTGATTCACGCCTCAAGGACGTCTCCATGCGGGTCCGGGTGGCGCGTAATGTCAGCACGTTTCCCCTGCCCGGCGCCATGAGCAAAGAGCAGCGCGTCGCCCTTGAGAATCTTGCCGCGCAGGCATTCTCGAAGCTGCGCGAAGACCCCGCGTTTGGAGGGCGTTATCTTTCGATCACGCCTGGCTCGCCGGATGAAATTGATTCGACAGAATATGACCGGCGCGTGACATCACATCAAATGTTCAAGGACATGAGCGGGGACCCCTATCTGAATGTGGCAGGCATCAGCGCCGACTGGCCCTATGGCCGGGGCATGTATGTGTCCCAGGATGAAGATTTTCTCGTCTGCGTGGGTGAAGAGGATCACTTGCGCATTCTGGCGATGCAACATGGTGGCGATCTGAACGCGTTGTTTGAACGCCTGCGCAAGGGACTTGAACGTATGTAGGACCTGCTGCCAGCCTTTGCGACTTCGCCGTCCTACGGCAATGTGACCAGCTGCCCGACAAATTTGGGTGCCGGCATGCGCGCCAGCCTGCATATGCGGCTTCCCGGTCTTACCTCGAACGGTCGTGATCTTA
>JADFHH010000446.1 GCA_022567275.1 Pseudomonadota bacterium
GCCGCCGGCATCTCGCCCAGCCCCTTGAACCGGCTGATCTCGATCCGGCGCTCGCCCTTGAAGTGCTTCTCGATCAGCGCATCGCGCTGGCGCTCGTCCATCGCGTACATCACCTGGGCGCCCCGGCTGATGCGGTAGAGCGGCGGCATGGCGATGAAGAGATGGCCGTTTTCCACCAGTTTCGGCATCTCGCGGTAGAAGAAGGTCATCAGCAGCGAGGCGATATGCGCGCCGTCCACATCGGCGTCGGTCATGACGATGACCTTCTCGTAGCGCAAATCGTCTTCGCTGTAGGCCGCGCCCGTGCCGCACCCCAGCGCCAGGATCAGATCGTTCAGCTGCTGGTTGTCCGCAATTTTCGCTAACGTCGCATTGGCGACATTGAGGATTTTTCCGCGCAACGGCAGTATGGCCTGGGTTTTTCGGTCGCGCGCCTGTTTGGCGGAGCCGCCCGCACTGTCGCCCTCGACGATGAAGATTTCGGTGCCCCTGGCCGCGCTTTGCGAGCAGTCGGCGAGCTTGCCGGGCAAGCGAAGTTTTCGCACCGCCGATTTGCGGTTGATCTCGCGTTCGCGTTTCCGCCGGGCGCGCTCCTCGGCGCGTTCGATGACCCAGTCCAGCAGCTTGCCGGCCTGGTTGGGGCTGGCGGTGAGCCAATGCTCGAACGCATCGCGCAGCGCGCTCTCGACAATGCGGGTGGCTTCAACGCTCGACAGCCGCTCCTTGGTCTGGCCCTGAAATTCCGGCTCACGGATGAAAACCGACAACATCGCCGCCGCCGTGCCCAGCACATCGTCGGCATTGATTTGCGCCGCTTTTTTGTTGCCCGACAATTCGCCATAGCTGCGCAGGCCCTTGGTCAGCGCGGCGCGAAAGCCCGCCTCATGGGTGCCGCCTTCAGGCGTCGGCACCGTGTTGCAATAGGAGTTCAGAAACCCGTCCGCGCCGCCGACCCAATTGACCGCCCATTCGACGCTGCCATGGCCGTTTTTGTTTTCCGATTTTCCGGTAAACGCCTCATTGGTGACCGTGGAGAGTCCCTCGATCCGAAGCTTGAGAAAATCCTTGAGACCACCGGGATAATGGAACACCGCTTGCGCCGGGGTCTCGTCCCTTTCGCCGATGAGGGCGGGGTCGCAGGACCAGCGTATCTCCACGCCGCCGAACAGATAGGCCTTTGAGCGCGCCATACGATGCAATATCGAGGGCTTGAAGGCGACCCTTGGGCCAAAAATTTCCTTGTCTGGAAGAAAGCGCACTTTTGTGCCGCGCCGGTTGCTGATCTCGCCGAGATTTTCCAGCGGGCCATCGGGCACCCCGCGTGAAAAACATTGCCGGTAAAGTTTTCGCTCGCGCGCCACTTCCACTTGCAGATTTTGCGACAGCGCGTTCACCACCGAGACGCCGACGCCGTGCAGGCCGCCGGAGGTGTCGTAGACTTTCGAGTTGAATTTGCCGCCCGCGTGCAGCGTCGTCATAATGACCTCGAGCGCGGATTTTTTCTTGAATTTCGGGTGGCGGTCGACCGGAATGCCGCGGCCATTGTCGGTCACGGTGAGCCAGCCATCATAATCGAGATTAACGTCAATCCAGTTGGCGTGGCCCGCGACCGCCTCGTCCATGGCGTTGTCGATCACTTCCGCGAACAGATGGTGCAACCCCTTCTCGTCGGTCCCGCCGATATACATGGCCGGGCGCCGGCGCACCGGCTCCAGCCCCTCCAGCACCTCGATGTCGGCGGCGGTGTAACCGGCCTCGCCCCCGGATGCTTTGCTCTTCGGCTTTTTTTGTCGCGTTGATTTCGGCGCGATCGGTTCCGCGTCCGGTTCCGCTTCCAGCCTGGCAAAAAGGTCGGGTGATGCCGCCATGGTCTCTCTAGTTCCGAACTCTGCTGCGAATCTCTTGTGTGAGTGTAGCTCGCTCGCCTCCCCTCGTCTCCCCCGGACTTGTCCCTCGTCTCCCCCGGACTTGTTCCTCGTCTCCCCCGGACTTGATCCGGGGGTCCATTCAGTCTCCCAACACACTCCAATAATTGCTGGAAGACCGCATAGACCCCCGGATCAAGTCCGGGGGAGACGAGGGAGGGGGTCGGGGGAGACGAATGAGATGCCAAAACCCCGCCGGGTTTGTCGCCCGGCAGGGCATCGGGAGTGTCAATCTCAAGAGAAGGGGGCTCTTTAGTGATTGCGCGGGGAAGGCTCTCGAATCTTGCTCTCGGTGTGGGGGTAATGCCCTTTAATAGAGCTTGCCTGAGCCGTGCG
>JADFHH010000447.1 GCA_022567275.1 Pseudomonadota bacterium
ATCCCGAACGTGCCGTCCCGGACCCGGTAGCACTATGACTACCGCGCCTGAGGCTGGAGCCGGAGTTTTGCTTGTCCTATCGCCTGTCGGCTACTTGAGGACAGTTTTTGCTTGTCCTATCGCCTATCGGCTACTTGAGGACAGTTGGCAAAAAACTCCGGCCTAAAGACGCCGGGCGGTTTCGCAAAAGATGCCGTGCGCGGAGCGCTGGATGGTCGCTCTAAAAAAATGATCGCGGTCGCTCAGTGCTCCGCGCCAGTCCCCCGCCTTCGCGGGGGCAGGCCCCTTTGCTTGGGGAATATGATAGGCAAACCCTCGCGCCTGATGGCGGCGGGATGCCTTGGGCTGCCTCACTCACACATGTGATTCCGCCCCCCTTCGTCTTTCCCGCGCAGGCGGGAACCCATGTGAGGCGCAACAAGCACTGGCGTACTCGGCCAAGCGGTTTGGGTTCCCGCCTGCGCGGGAAAGACGAATTAGAGAGGGCGCGAAAGACGAATTAGAGAGGGTGGGAAAGACCAAAGAAAGAGCGGTCATGCCGGACCAGGGACAGGGTCTGAACGGGCAACCAAATGGGCTTGTTCCGTTAGGGGGTGCGGACCCACAGCACTCCGCCATTCTTCACCTTGTCGATGAAACTGTGTAGGAAGTCATTCGGTTCAACAAAACCCCGGGCTGGAACGCCGGGCGATTTGCCGGCCCGGCCAGTGTTTACAATCTTCCGGAGTGAGGAAAATGTCAGGACCATTGTCAGGACTGCGCGTGTTCGATCTGACCCGCATACTTGCCGGCCCGAGCTGTACTCAGATTCTCGGCGATCTGGGCGCCGATGTCGTCAAGATCGAGCTGCCGGGGAGCGGCGACGACACGCGCAGCTGGCCGCCCTATCTCAGGGACGATCAAGGGAGCGACACCTCCGAGACGGCCTATTTCGCATGCGCCAACAGAAACAAGCGATCCTTGACACTCAATCTGAGGTCGGGTGAGGGCCAGGCGCTTGCCCGGCGTTTGATTGCGACTTGCGATATATTGGTTGAGAATTTCAAGACCGGCAGCCTGAAAAAATACGGTCTGGATTATGACCAGTTAAAGGACGATTTTCCAAAACTGATCTATTGTTCCATTTCCGGGTTCGGCCGCACCGGACCTTATGCCAGCCGTCCGGGATATGACGTGATGATTCAAGCCATGGGCGGCCTGATGTCCGTCACCGGCCATCCCGGGGCCGAACCGCAAAAGACCGGCGTTCCGGTTTCCGATTTATTCGCCGGCATGTATGCCGCGCTCTCGATCAATGCCGCACTTCGCCATCGCGAGATCAGCGGGGAAGGCCAGCTCATCGATATCGGCTTGCTGGATACGACGGTCGCCATGATGTCAAATCAGGCCATGAATTATCTCGCCACCGGACTGGTGCCGCCGCGTCTTGGCAACGAACATCCGAATATCGCGCCCTACCAGGTGTTCCCCACAAGCGATGGGGGCATTGTAATTGCCTGCGGTAACGACAATCAATTCCGCCGTCTTTGCGAATTTTTGCAATGTCCACAGCTTGCCGATGATGCAAAATTCAAATCGAACGCCTTGCGATTGCAAAACAGACAGGCGTTGAACGGGATATTATATCCGCTAACAGCCAGACAAACTTCTGCGCATTTGCTGGAGAATCTTGAAAAACTGTCAATTGCGTGCGGTCCCATCAATACCTTGGACAAGGTATTTTCCGATCCGCAGGTCATTGCTCGTGGAATGCTTGTCGAACTGGATCATCCGGCGCCAGGAGAAGAGAAGCTGCGCCTCGTTGGCAGCCCGATCAACATGTCCCGGACCCCCGTCGGCTACCGTTACCCGCCGCCAAGGCTGGGTCAGCATAGCGATGAATTGCTGACGGAAATCCTTGGCATGGATAGCGAGGAAATCGCTTCCTTGAGAGAGTGCGGTGCAATCTGAGCCGCTATTTTCCGTGCCCCGGACACCAGACCGTTTCCGTTTTTCACGGAAACGGTCAAGGCCGCACCCGCGGCCCGGCGCTTATGCGCCGCACCCGCGCAGGCCCGAACCAAGTGAGGAATAGCCGCGAGCGAGAAAAACCAGAGCGATTCCGTCTTTGACGGAATCGCCCTAGAGCGGGATGATTTTAGGTTTGATCATACCCTGCATTTTTGAAGTAGTTTGAACATTCCTGTGGTGTGAAGGTGCCGAGAAGTTCTCCGATTGCCGCACAGACGGTTTCGGTGGTGCGTTTGG
>JADFHH010000041.1 GCA_022567275.1 Pseudomonadota bacterium
TGACGCGAGACAAATCTTCCGGGGCTTCGCCAAAGCTCACCATTGATCTGGTGATGCGGGTTATGGGCCGCACCAGCATCATGTTGAGGGAGAAATAAACCAGCGCCGCCGTGATCATGGAGATAATGACCGACAGGCCCAGAATACCCACGCCGAAACGGATCATCGCCGCTTTCAACGGGTCCTGCTCGATGACAATCTCGATGAGCTGCCCGGCGCCAAAACCGGGCTGCCCCATAACGCCTATAAACTGTCCCGATGGCGCGGTATAGACCGCCAGGGCGTCCCAGATCAGACGCAGCCAGGAAGCGTCGCGCAAATCATAATGGCTGGCCAGCTCTATCGGCGTCTCGCTTTGCAAGATCAGCTGGTGCGTATCGTCGCGCTTCACGGCCAGCGAATGAATTCGCACGGTGTTGAGGAGTTCCGCCCTGGCTGCCGTTGGCAATTTGTGGTCCGGCGCCATGGCGAGCGCCGCGATCTGCGCCGCCGCCAGCCGTTCCATCAGCCAGTTCTTGCGGAAGTTTGCGACCGAAGGCACGAACACCAGCACTTCGGCGATCATCACGAAGACGATCGTCAGGATCAGCAGTCTGGCGGAAAGGCCAAACTTGGCCGGGCGCGCCGGAACGCCCGGAATTTCGCCAAGTCGCTCCGGGCTGTCGATCGGGTCATCTTCGTGACCGGGATGATGATTTCCGGATACCATTCGTGAATCCTGACCCAAATTCAACCGAATATTCTGAGCCAGCCGATGATGCGCCGGATCATGGGGTTCGTCAAACCGGGAGCGTAATATTGGTAAGCCGCCCGTTTGCTGATTTCCGACAAGGTCGGATAAGCGAACACGATGGATGTGATGGCGCCGATTTTCATTTTTTTCGACAGGGCCATGACCCACAGCTGGATGAGTTCGCCTGCATGCTGACCGGCAATTGTCGCGCCCAGGATTCGCCCGCGCCTGGTGGTCACCACCTTGATCAGCCCTTGCGTCGCATGTTCGGTCAGGGCGCGATCATTCTCCGCATAGGGCCAGCGCATGATGCGGATTTTACCATGGCGCTTGCGCGCGGCTTCCTCGTTCATGCCCACATGGGCCAGTTCCGGCTCGGTATAGGTCACCCAGGGAACGATCGAGGGATCGGCCTTCGCGGGCAAGCGGAACAGCGCGTTGCGGATTACGATGCCGGCGTGATAGTTGGCCATATGGGTGAATTGCAGCCCCCCGGCCACATCGCCGATGGCGTAAACGCGGGGGTTGGTGGTCTTCAGCCCCCGCGTCACCTTGATGCCGCTCTTTTCATATTCGATGCCGGCGTCTTCGAGACCCAGCCCTTGCACATTGGGCTGGCGTCCCGCCGCCACAAGCAGGTGACTCGCCTCGATCCGGGTTTCCTTGCCGTCTTCGGTGATAACAGCGCGCACGCCGCCGGAGGACTTCTCGATCCGCTCGATGCGGATGCCGGCACGGATGTCGATGCCCTCGATTTTCAGTTGCTTGAGGATGACTGCCGTTAACTCCGGATCGTCCTTGCCGAGCGGGGTGAAGGCTTCGAGCACGGTGACCTTCGCCCCCAGCCGCCGGTGCGCCTGCGCCAGCTCCATGCCGATGGGTCCGCCGCCAATGACCATGAGATGCTCAAACAGTTTTTTATTATCGAATATGGTCTCATTGGTGAAGAAGGGCACGGTGTCGAGACCGGTTATGGGCGGGACTCCAGGCGTTGACCCGGTGCTCACCACAAACCGCCTGGCGTGGATTTCATAATTTCCGGCCACCACCGTGCTGGGGCCGGTAAAGCGCCCCTCCGCCTCGATCACATGCACGCCCAGACCGGTAAAACGCTCCACGGAGTCAAGTGGCGCAATTGCGCCGATAACGCCATGTATGTGATCGTGGACGCCAGCGGGGTCGATGCGCGGGCGTTCCGGTGCAATACCGAATGGACTCGCCTCGCGCATATTTTGCGCGCGCTTTGCCGCCGCGATCATGGCTTTCGAGGGAACGCAGCCATAATTCAGGCAATCGCCGCCCATCTTGCCCTTTTCAATGAGCACCACGTCAACGCCGAATTGCGCCGCCGCCGCGGCGACCGAGAGTCCGCCCGAACCGGCGCCGATGACGCAAATATCGGGTTCAAGCCGTTCTGCCATTTTTGTTTCCTCTAGGATCTGTTACGGAATTTTTTCATTAATACCGGGATCAGCGCAACTGTGCCGAGCGCCGCGAAGGCGATCAGCAATTCTGTGGTGATGAGTGCTCCGGGATCGAGGCTGAACTCGCACATCCGGGCGCCGGCGCCCGATTGCGCCTGCAAACAGGCCTGATAGGCCTGCTGCTGGGCCGCGATGACGCTGTCCAGCCCGACGCCGGCGAAGGCGAACGCGAATGTGCCGGGAATGATGCCGAAGAAGGTGCCGAGGATATAGGTGCCAAGCCCGACGCCGAGCAGGGCCGGGGCCAGATTGATGAGCCAGAAGGGAAACAACGGCACCAGCCGCAAAAACAGCAGATAGTTGAGCGCATTCTCCTGAAAGCCGGCGCGCAGTTTGCCGAGCCACGGCCCGGCGCGGGCCGCCAGCGGCTCGCCGAACGAGGTTTTCGCGATCAAAAAGATAATGGTCGCGCCGATGGTGGCCGCCACTATTGTGGCAATGCCGCCGATCAGCCAGCCAAACAGGAAACCGCCGGTCAGAGTCAGGAACACACCGCCCGGCAGAGACAGCGCGATAACCACGATATAAATGCCCATATAGGCCAGCAGCGACCCGAGGTAGTTGCCGGCGATATAACTTTTGAGCAGATCGCGATTGGCGGCGATCTGTTCAAGGGTCAGAAATTCATGCCAGCCTTGGGAAACGACCAGCACGGCCACGAGGGCCAGAACCAGCAGCGGCAGGAGACGCTTCACCAGGGTGCGCTTGTCCGTCCGTGACCCGGGCGCATCGCCGTCATTCATGACATGTCCCTCCCCCGCCATCCGCTCAATTCGCAACCTTATAACATCCATAGTCTCCAGATAGGCGAGGGCGTTCAAGAAGGAAGCCATCGATCAAGGCTTCGTGATGCGATGTCAGAAGATTTGAAACTAAGGCGTAGACACACAATTTCAGTATTCCTTAAGCCACGAACGCTAGGCTTGGCTTGGCTGCAAGGAGTGAATCTGCTTACGCAATCCGGGGGGCTGCCCTTCCCGGCCGAAGCGGTCGCGCCGCTTGCGCCCGGCCCTCTAACCGCCGCAGCTCACGGTTTGCCATGTTTTTCAGCCGCTCCATAAACGCGTCGCGCGCCGTCACCGGAGCGAAGAGATTGGCAGCCGCCGATTGCGAGGAACGTCATGTTCTAAGCCGTGAGGAATCCAATTATTTTTACAACATACGCGGAATACTCATCTTGCTGGTCGTGCTGGGTCACGTCCTGGAGCAGTTTTATTTTAGCTCTGGTCCCGCTCGTTTCCTTTACCAGGAAATCTATTTCTTCCACATGCCGATGTTCATCATTATGGCCGGATATTTTTCTTACGCCAGCCTGCGGATCATGCCGCTGGTGCAGGGTTTGATCTATCCCTATGTGATCATGCAAATCATCTACGCAGCGTCCGACCACTTTCTGTTTGGCTCGACTTTCCTGGAAGCGATGCTACGGCCCAACTGGGGCATGTGGTTTCTGATCGCTGTGTTCGTGTGGCGGCTGATCTGGCCCTTCATCCATCGCCTGCCGTACCTTCTCCCCATCGCTACGCTGTTGGCTGTCGCCGCCGGCAATATTGACGCGATCGAAGGAGTTGCGAGCCGTATATTCGTCTTCCTTCCGTTCTTCGTGCTGGGTTGCAAATGGTCGCAAAGGGGCGGCCGGGAGCAGGCGCTCGAATGGGTGCGCCGTTACGGACCGGCCGTTTTCCTCGTAGGCATCGCCGCTCATGGCGTGTTCCTGTGGGGAGATTACGCTCCGGCCTGGTTCTACGGTAGCCTGAGCTATGCGAGCCTGGGCGAAACGCAATGGTGGGCGGGAGGCATCAGGCTCCTGACGCTGGCCGGGGCCGGTATGGGGATATGTCTCTGCCTCAGCCTGGCGCCCGCTCGCACAAGCTGGCTCACCCGTGCCGGCAAGGGCAGCATGACCATCTATCTGGTGCATTTTCTCGTCATCGATCTGCTTCGCGGCTTCCATGTGCCGGCGCAGATAAGCGCCGCGCTTCAAGATCATTGGGCCATCGCGGTGGTTATTGCGCCTGCACTGGCCGTGACCATCGCCGCTTTTCTCAGCCTTCCCGCCGTCCAGACCGTTTTCGCACGCATCTACCGGCCGCCCAGCCGTTGGGTCAAGCTGTGAGAGGCGCCGGTAGGCCATCACCAGACTCAGACCCATCATGCCGCTTTGCACGAGCATCACGACGGGCGAATTGACTTGGGAGCACCCCAAACGTATAAGCGGCGCAAATCCACGATTGTCCTTTCGATCTACGCGCAAAGCGCTGTTGTGCGATGGGCGCACTCGCGGGGTGACATTCCCAATCGGCGGCATGGAGTTAAGGCGTGAAACGCACATATCAACCAAGCGTACTGGTGCGCAAGCGGCGGCATGGGTTCCGGGCGCGCAAAGCCACCAAGGGCGGGATGAAAATCCTTGCGCGCCGCAGGGCCAAGGGCCGCAAGAGCCTCTCGGCCTAGTCCGGTCTGCATGAGTAAACCCGTGTCAGACGCCACCCCCCCCATTCTCATCGGCCGGTTGAAGAAGCGGGCGAGCTTTTTGCGCGTTCGCAAGGGCAACGCATGGCGCGCGGGCGCGCTGGTGCTGCAAGCGCGGCGCAGAGATGGCGGGCAGGGGGTTCAGGAGGATGCCGCACGGTTCGGTTTCACCGCCACCAGGCGGCTTGGCCCGGCGGTCATACGCAACCGGGCGCGGCGCAGATTGAAGGAAACGGTGCGGCTCATCGCCAGCGCCCATGCCAAACCTGGATATGACTATGTCGTGATTGCCCGTCACGGCGCATTGACGCGGTCCTTCGCCCAACTGCAAAGGGATTTGCGCGCGGCGCTGGACCATATACACAAGGATCGATCAGCCCGGCCTGACGCGAAGGCCCGCACGCGCGGATAATAATATTCATGGACGAAAATAACCGCAACTTAATAATGGCGATCATCCTCTCGATCGCCGTGCTGCTGGCCTGGCAGTACTTTTATAACGGGCCGAAGACGAAGGAGCGCGAAGCGCTCAAGCAGCAACAGGCAGAGCAACAACTGGCCCGGCAGAAACAGCAGGGCGTGCCGGTCTCGCGCGCGGACAAGCCCGAACTTCCGCGGCCCGTGGCCAGCGGCGCACCGCCAAAACCCGCGCCCGGCGCGGCGGGTGTCCCCTCGGCAATGCCCTCGTCCTTTGGTACGAGCCGGAAATCGGCGCTTGCCGACTCGCTGCGTATCGCACTCGAAACACCACGTCTCAAAGGCACGATCGCCCTGACCGGCGCACGCATCGATGATCTGGTGATGACCAAATACCGGCAAACCGTTGACCCCGGAAGCCCGGCGGTCACGCTGTTTTCTCCATCGGGCACCAATGAGCCCTTCTATGCCGAGCATGGCTGGGTCGGCGATGGCAAGGCCAAGCTGAAACTGCCTGTTCCCGGGACTAAGTGGACCGCATTATCGAGGGGCCGCTTGAGACCAGGCAGACCGGTGACGCTCACATGGGACAATGGCGAGGGGCTTTTCTTCAGGCGCACCATTTCGGTGGACGAAAGCTATATGTTCACCATCCACCAGGAGGTCAAAAACAGAACCGGCGCGGCCGTCACGCTGTTTCCCTATGCACTGCTTTCCCGCCATGGCCGGCCCAAGGTGCAGAGCTATTACCTTCTCCATGAAGGTCTGGTGGGCGTCCTGGGCGAAGAGGGCTTGCAGGAAATCGACTATGAAGACGCGATTGACGACAAGATTACGAGCTTCAAGAATATCACGGGCGGCTGGCTCGGGATCACCGACAAATATTGGGGTGCCGTCATTATCCCCGATCAGAAGATGCCCTATCAGGCCCGTTTCTCAGGCAATATCGTCAATGCCCAGGAACGTTTCCAGACCGATTATCTGGGATCGGCGGTGCAAATTCCCGCCGGCGGCAGGGTGTCCGTTCAGGGGTTCTTGTTTGCCGGCGCCAAGGAGGTCGACGTGGTCGACGCCAACGCCGAGACGTTCGCAATCGACCGGTTCGATTTGCTGATCGACTGGGGCTGGTTCTATTTTCTGACCAAGCCGCTGTTTTTTGCTCTCGACTACTTCTTCAAGCTGGTGGGCAATTTCGGCCTCGCCATCCTGATTGTCACCGTGCTCATCAAACTCGTGCTCTTCCCGCTCGCCAACAAGTCCTATGTGTCGATGAGCAAGATGAAGAAACTCGCGCCGGATATTGCCAAGATCAAGGAGCGTTACGGCGATGACAAAACGCGCCAGCAGCAGGCGACGATGGAATTGTGGAAGAAGGAGAAGGTGAACCCGGCGGCGGGCTGCCTGCCGATCATCGTGCAGATTCCGGTGTTCTTCGCCCTCTACAAGGTGCTGTTCGTCACCATAGAGATGCGTCATGCGCCTTTCTATGGCTGGATCAAGGATCTCTCCACGGCCGACCCCACAACAATTTTCAATCTGTTCGGACTGGTCCCGTTCGACCCGCCGGGCTTCCTGATGGTCGGTGTCTGGCCGCTGATCATGGGGGTGACGATGTTTGTGCAGATGCGCCTGAACCCGGCCCCGCCCGACCCCATTCAGGCCAAGATTTTCGCCTGGATGCCGATCATGTTCACCTTCATGCTGGCGCCTTTCCCGGCCGGGCTGGTGATCTATTGGGCGTGGAACAATACGCTCTCGGTGATGCAGCAAGCCTTCATCATGAAGCGTCAGGGCGTGCCGGTCACCTTGTTCGAGAATATCGGCATCAAAAAGAAACAGGGCGCGCGCGGCAAGACCTGAGGCCGCAAGCAGTGCGATATCTCAGATGCTGAGCTACGACGCTTATAACAGCTTTTGCCGCGCGTTGCCTGCGACCAATCATGTGGTGCAATGGGGCGGTGCGCATGTGTGGAAAGTGGGGCCAAAAGTTTTCGCCATTGCCGGCTGGTCAAAGAAAAAACTGCCCTTCATTACTTTCAAATGCTCCGGCACGGCGTTCGAAATTTTGCACGACCGGCCCGGTCTGCGGCCGGCGCCCTATCTGGCGCCGCGCGGCGGCAAATGGATTCAGATGCATGGCCCGCCGGGCCTGGACGATGACGCCATGAAGGCCTATCTCACAGAGTCCCACAAGCTGGTTTCACTCAAGCTCACCAGGAAATTACAGGCCGAACTGGGCCTCAATCAGTCGGACCCAAATGGGTACGAGTGAGTGCGGACAATGGACGATACGGCCACACTCGAACAACAGGTCGCCGCGCGGCTGGCGGAGGCGGAGCGGCTGTTCCGCCGCCCTTGTACGTTCCTGAAAGGCGTCGTGAATGTGGCCGGTTTGCCGGCCGATGGGTTGCCTGAGGTGGCCTTCGCGGGCCGTTCCAATGTGGGCAAATCGTCGCTGCTGAACGCACTTGTCGGGCGCAAGGCGCTGGCGCGCACTTCCAACACGCCCGGGCGCACCCGCGAGGTGAATTATTTCCTGCTCGACGAGCGCGCCTATCTCGTCGATTTGCCGGGCCATGGCTATGCCCGCGCCGCCAAAGAAGACATCGCCGGCTGGAACGCGCTGGTTCGCGATTATTTACGCGGCCGCGCCAGCCTGCGCCGGGTATTTTTGCTGGTAGACGCCCGTCATGGTCTGAAGGATAGCGACACCCCCGCGCTTGAGCTGATGGACGCTTCAGCGGTGTCCTATCAGGCGGTGCTCACCAAGAGCGACAAGGTGAAGGCTTCGGAGCTTGAGAGTGTTATTGAGCGCACCAAAAAAGACCTCGCCAAGCGCCCGGCGGCGCATCCGGAAATCATTGCTACCTCGGCGCGCAAGGGTACGGGGCTGGCTGAGCTGCGCGCGGAAATACTGACGCTGATGTGCGATTAATTTGAGACTGTGTGCCCAATCCGCACGTTTCAAGCGGTTTCCATCGCCCACAGCGCTGCGGCGCCATCGTAGAGGCGGCGCATGATTTCCTTCTCCGTGACGCCAAGCCGGGCGCTGGGGGAGATATCAACCAGGCCGCCTTCACCGGCACCGGAATGTTCGCCGCGCGCACCGCGAACAGCCAGCCCGAGCGCCTTGGCGTGTTGCTTCAAACGGGTAAGATCGCGATCCTTCGCGCTCAGACCGGGAAGCCGCATATGCAGGCTGGCGCGCATACCGGCGCCCAGATTTGTCGGGCAGCTGGTCACATTGCCGTAGCGCGGCGAAACCGCAAAGGCCGGCAGCAAATCCTGCAACCGTTCAAGACCGTCGCGCAGGCGTTCAAACAACGCGTTCAGATTGCCGCCATGCCGCATGGCCATGATGCGCAAGTGATCCTCTTCACCCACCCAGACCAGAAAATCTCCATCCCGCGAAACATACATGCCCCGGCCATAGGGCCAGCCGGCGCTGATGCCCGCCGCATTGAGATAGGGGTCGGCGCTCATGTCCTTGAACATTTGATGTGATTTCACGCGCCGGTCATATTCCGCGGCGTCGATTTCGTCGGGCGAGCCAGGCGTGATCGAAAGAGTGTGCCCGCCGAATGCGGGGTCTTCGCGCAGTCTCGCGAAGGCCTGGGCGGCAAGTTTCTCAAGCGCCACGCGCTGCTCTTTGCTCATGGCGCCGGGCAAGGGAAACGCACTCACATTGCGCGCCACCCGCACCCGCATGGAGACGTCTTTGAGGCGCCCATCGATTG
>JADFHH010000448.1 GCA_022567275.1 Pseudomonadota bacterium
TCCTGCCGCACGCCCATGGGATCGAGAAATTTGCTGTTCGTCGCGCCAACCACCACCCGGTAGGTGCCCTCCCCGAGAGATGTGTTGTGCGTATAGGCGGCCTGCCCGCCGTAAAAGGTGTAACCCCTGCCGTCGTCATTTTCGCCAACCTGCATCACCACGGCCCGGAACGACCACGGGGCCCGTTCCAGTTCCACGGCGCCGCCCCAGTCGTAAGACGGCAAAAATCCGGTCGGCGCATTGACGAAGGCCTCATTCATGAACTGGCCGTATTCGTCATTGGCGAAGGCGTTGTCGTCGAGATAGTCAGCTGAGTCGATAATTCCGCCGGTGACCGCAAGTTTCATATTGTTGCCCAGATCGAACCGCCGCCGGAACCACGCGGTCAGAAGATGATCCCGGTTGCGGCCGTTGATGTTTTTGACATCGGCTTCAAGATCCGCCGCCCACGGGGCAAGAGCGAAGGGAGAGACGGGGTTGAGGCCGTTGCCGGCCGCGAATCCGAGTTTGACGAACGCCGAATTTTTCCCTTGCCCGTTGAAACTGATTTCGGGCTGGAATGGAATTCCATCTTCGCAGCGGCCGGGCCCAATTGCAGCGCCATCGATCTCCTGACATTGCACCGCCGCGGCCGCGACGCCGCCGATCAACAGTTTATCGTTCACGTCATAGGCGTGGAGCGGTGACGCGGCGAGCAGCCATGACAGGGCCGCCAATGCGGGCGTCCTGCGCACCAATGAAGAATGTGAAATTGAGTTGTGAAAAAGTTGCTGAACAGCGTAGTCCATAACGTCCTCCGTGGTTACATGCCGATATTCCGGTCACCACGACGGACAGTCCGCACCCGTGCGCGCCCCGCGCATGAGATGGGCGACTGTCAGCGGCAGGTCTCCTGGCTCACGGGTCCTAGGTGTCGCGCGCCTTCCCAGAATTCCGGAAATCCGGTTTCCCAGTGGCGTGTTGCGCGAACCTCGCCGCTTACAGTTGCGGGGGCAGCCACGGATTTGGTCCCTGATGGGTACGCCGCACCGTGTTCCCTTTTCATCTCCTCACCAACTCGGGTCTTGGAGAACCACTAACCCTTGAACTATTGCATCTGGAACGGGCGCAGGTCAATCATGAGGTCCCGGAATGCAGGGTATGAGTGTTTTTCACAGGCGAAAAATCTGCTATTATTACGCACTTGGAATTTCTTGTCGCGAAAGTTATCCCATGTCCGACCATGAAAAAATGAGCGCGGGCGAGGTGCATCGCGCCCTCCATTCCCATCTCCCTCCCGAACCGGCACTGCGGGTCAAGGCCATGGAGAGCCTGCTCATCGAGAAGGGCATGCTCGACCCCGCCACGGTCGATGCCTGGGTCGAGACCTACGCCGAGAAGATCGGCCCCAAATGCGGTGCGAGGATCGTCGCGCGGGCCTGGGCGGATGCAAAATTCAAGGCCCGGTTGCTGGAAGATGCGAGCGACGTGGTGAATGAGCTCGATAACGCCGGCTGGGCCGTGGCGCATTTGCAGGCGATCGAAAATACGCCAAAAATTCACAATCTCGTCGTCTGCACGCTGTGCTCTTGCTACCCCCACGCGATCCTGGGCCCGCCGCCCAACTGGTACAAGATGGCGGCCTACCGCTCGCGCGCGGTGCGCGATCCGCGCGGCGTGCTGCGCGAGTTTGGCGTCGAGCTTCGCCAAGACATCGAGTTGCGCGTTTGGGACAGCACATCGGAGCTGCGCTATCTGGTGCTGCCCGAGCGCCCTTCCGGGACGCAAGACTGGGATGAAGCCCGTCTGGCGGTAATCGTCACCCGCAATTCGATGATCGGGACGCAGCGCGATTTATCCACGGAAGGGACAAGCGCCTGACATGGACGGAATTCACGATCTCGGCGGCCGTCAGGGTTTTGGCCCGGTCGATACGCAAGAGAAGCAAGTCGCGTTTCACTCCGGCTGGGAGGCGCGCGCCTTCGCCATCGTGCGCGCCATGAGCCGTGCGCCCGACTGGACCCTCGACAAGTTCCGCTTCACCCGCGAGCAGATCGGCCCGGCCGATTATCTGACCCGGCCTTATTACGACCAGTGGCTGCAATGCTATGCGGCGATGATGATCGGCTCGGGCATCGCCAGCGTGGCGGAAATCGCCAGCGGGCATGCGCTTGACGGCCCGGCCGGTTTGGGTGCGCCGCGCGGGCCCGAAAGCGTCGCGGCCGAGCCAAAGAAAACCGCAACGTTCGAGTTTC
>JADFHH010000449.1 GCA_022567275.1 Pseudomonadota bacterium
TCATTCGCAAGGCGCCCGATCCAGCGGCCGCGCGCGCTTCATTGCTTGGCCGGGATTGGCCCGCGCGCGACGTGGCGCCGCTGGTGGAGCTTATCGCCGATCCGCGCCACAAGGTCTCCAGCGAGGGGACGTGCCAGCTTTCAGAGGAGCAGGTGCGGGCCATTCTCGAGTTGCGCCTGCAGCGTCTGACGGGTCTGGGGCGCGAAGAAATCGGCGATGAACTCAAGGGACTGGGCGTCCGTATCGAGGACTATCTCGACATTCTGCGCTCGCGGGAGCGCATTGTCGCCATCGTCACCGATGAAATGCGCGCGATCATGGAGGAATTCAACACCCCGCGCCGCACGGAAATCATAGAGGGCGGACCGGACGTAGAAGACGAGGACCTGATCCAGCGCGAGGACATGGTGGTGACCGTGTCCCACAAGGGTTACATCAAGCGCGTGCCGCTCTCGACCTACCGGGCGCAACGCCGCGGCGGCAAGGGCCGGTCCGGCATGGCGACGCGCGATGAAGACTTCGTCACCCGCATTTTCATCGTCAACACCCATACCCCGGTGCTGTTCTTTTCCTCGCGCGGCATGGTCTACAAAATGAAGGTGTGGAAGCTTCCCGTGGCCTTGCCCCAGGCGCGCGGCAAGGCGCTCATCAACCTTCTGCCGCTGGAAACCGATGAACGCATCACCACCATCATGCCGCTGCCCGAAGATGAAGCGACCTGGAGCATGCTCGATGTGATGTTCGTGACCAGAAGCGGCAATGTGCGGCGCAACAAGCTGTCGGATTTCGTAGAAGTGCGCCAGAACGGCAAGATCGCCATGAAACTCGCGGAGGGCGACCAGATTCACCGCGTCGACATCTGTAGCGAAAACGACGATGTGCTGCTGACCACCGCCGGGGGCAAGGCGATACGCTTCCCTGTGAGCGATGTGCGCGTGTTCGTAGGCCGGAGCTCGACTGGCGTGCGCGGCATCAGGCTGGATAAGGAT
Organism: Pseudomonadota bacterium; assembly: GCA_022567275.1. Classification (GTDB taxonomy): domain Bacteria; phylum Pseudomonadota; class Alphaproteobacteria; order Rhizobiales; family Methyloligellaceae; genus UBA2767. Next base: position 990 of record JADFHH010000449.1, read on the forward strand.
GACCGCCTCATCTCCATGGCGATTCTGCGCCATATGGACGCCAGCCCGGCGGAACGGGCGGAATATGTTCGTCAGGCCAACGCCATAAGACGGGCGGTGAATGGCGAGGCCGGGAGCTGGAGGAAGAGGCGCCGGATGTGGAAGAAGCCGAACGCGCGCAGCTTACGCCGGAGCGTTACGCGGAGTTGGGCGGCCATGAACAGTTCATTCTGACGGTCTCGCAAAATGGCTATGGCAAACGCTCTTCGGCTTACGAATACCGTGTCTCGCGCCGCGGCGGCAAAGGCATCATCGCCATGACCGTGAATGAGCGTAACGGGCCGCTGGTCGCCTCCTTCCCGATCGAAGAGAGTGGCCAGATCATGCTGGTGACCGATGGCGGGCAACTCATCCGCGTACCGGTGGAACATATTTCCATCATCGGCCGCTCGACCCAGGGCGTCATCATATTCGATACCGCCGACGATGAGCAGGTGATGTATGTTGAGGGCATCCCCGAAGAGGAAGAGGGCGAAGAGGGTGTGGAAGCTGGCGATGTCGATTGAGCCGCGCTTGCGCCATGATGTAACGGGCGGGGTATGGCTCGCCACTGCGCGGCGCGCGTGACGCGTAGCGATTGACGAGGAACAGACAGATGGCCCAGATAGGTTTTTATCCCGGCAGTTTCGATCCGCTGACACTCGGCCATATGGACATCATCGCCCGCGCCGCGAGGCTCGTGGACAGACTGGTCATCGCGATCGGCCAGCATCATGGCAAAAAGCCCCTGTTCGCCATCGATGACCGGATTGACATGCTGAAAAGCGAAGCGGCGCCGCTAAGCAGGAAACATGGCATTGAGATCGATATTCTCACCTTCGACACGCTTAGCGTCGATGCCGCGCGGGCCGCTGGCGCAAATCTGATAATTCGTGGATTACGCAGCTCGGGAGATTTTGAATACGAGGTGCGCATGGCGGGCATGAATGCGCAAATGGCGGGCGATATCGAAACCGTATTTCTGGCCGCCTCTCCGCAAACCAGTCATATTACGGCGACGCTCGTGCGTCAGATAGCTTCCATGGGCGGCGACGCCACGCCGTTCGTGCCGGCCTCGGTCGCCAAGCGATTGCGCGAACGGTTTGGACGTTAGGGCAGATTTAATGAATTCAAGGAGCAACATCACGCAATTCAGGTGGCTGGCGGGCGCCGCGACTCAGCTCTCTTTGCTGGCGTGCTACGGCACGCTCGGTTTAATCGCGCTTT
>JADFHH010000042.1 GCA_022567275.1 Pseudomonadota bacterium
TGAGCGCGGGGGGAATGTTCAACGTGTTTGCCGTGGTGATAAACAGAACATTGGAAAGATCGTAATCGACCTCCAGATAATGGTCGTTGAAGCTGTTATTCTGTTCCGGGTCCAGCACTTCTAGCAGCGCCGATGCCGGATCGCCGCGGAAATCGGCACCCATTTTGTCAACCTCATCGAGCAGGAACAGCGGATTGACCTTCTTCGCTTTCTTCATGGACTGGATGACCTTGCCGGGCATCGAGCCAATATAGGTACGCCGGTGACCGCGAATCTCGGCTTCATCGCGGACCCCGCCGAGCGACATCCGCAAAAATTCACGCCCGGTGGCGCGGGCAATCGATTTGCCGAGCGATGTCTTGCCGACACCCGGGGGTCCAACAAGGCAAAGAATCGGACCCTTGAGCTTGTTGGTGCGGACCTGTACCGCCAGATATTCGACAATGCGTTCCTTGACCTTCTCAAGCGCGTAATGGTCCTCGTCGAGAATCTTCTGGGCCGCGTCCAGGTCTTTGTTGATTTTGCCTTTGACGCCCCACGGAATGCTCACCAGCCAATCCAGATAATTCCGCACCACGGTGGCTTCCGCCGACATGGGGCTCATCTGCTTGAGCTTTTTCAACTCCGAGGTGGCCTTCTCCTTTGCTTCCTTGGAAAAGCGCGTCGACTCGATTTTTTCTTCGAGTTCTGAAATCTCATCGCGGCCGTCTTCGACATCGCCGAGTTCCTTCTGAATGGCTTTCATCTGCTCATTCAAATAATATTCACGTTGCGTCGTCTCCATTTGCCGTTTCACGCGCGAGCGAATTTTTTTCTCGACCTGGAGGACTGAAATCTCGCTTTCCATAAGCGCATAGACGCGCTCCAGCCGTTTCGTGACCGAGACGGTTTCCAGTATTTCCTGCTTGTCGGCTATTTTGATCGCCAGATGCGAAGCGATCGTGTCCGCCAGCTTTGAATAGTCTTCAATCTGCGTGACGGTATCGAGCACCTCTGGCGAGATCTTTTTATTCAGCCGGACATAGCCTTCGAACTGGCTCACGGCGGAACGCGCCAACCCCTCGATTTCGTCAGGCGGCCCGATTTCCTCTTCTATCGGATTAACGACGGCCTGAAAATATTCGTCATTATCGATATATTCCTCGATTGCGACGCGCTCGGTCCCCTCAATAAGGACTTTGACTGTTCCATCGGGCAGTTTGAGAAGTTGCAGCACGGAGGCGAGCGTGCCCAGGTTATAGATGTCTTTGGACGATGGTTCGTCGTCACTGGCATTTTTCTGAGCGACGAGGAGAATCTGCTTGTCGCCATCAGTCACTTCCTCCAGGGCATTGATCGACTTTTCGCGGCCAACGAAAAGCGGCACGATCATATGCGGGAAGACAACTATATCGCGCAGCGGCAACACCGGATAGGTGTCGCCCTTGCTCGATTTGACCGGAGTTTTTTCTTTATCTTCGCTCATCCGACCCATCCTGATTAAAGTATCGCATCGCCCCAAATACGCAACATAATGACAATTTATATACTACGGCCGCTGAACCCGCCACCCTTCGATTCATACGAACGGTCCTGTATACAACATGACCACTTGTTCAGCCACGAAATTGCAGCCAAACAGCGGTTTCAATATGCAGTGGAATTGCGGCTCGGATATGAAGTCATGCAGGAAGCCGCCGGGCGCGGGTCAAGCACTGGACTCGAGTTCTTCCGCACGTTCGGAATAAATACGCAATGGCCGCGCGCTGCCATCGACCACTTCGGGAGAGATGACGATCTCTTCGATGCCCTTGAATCCTGGCAGATCGAACATCGTGTCGAGCAAAATTCCTTCCATGATGGAGCGCAGGCCACGGGCGCCGGTTTTGCGCTTGACAGCCTTGCGCGAGATGCTCAGCAAGGCCTCATCGGCGAAAGTGAGCTGGACATCTTCCATTTCGAAGAGACGCTGATATTGCTTGACCAGCGCATTCTTCGGTTCTTGCAGAATTTTCACCAGCACATCCACGTCAAGATCTTCAAGCGTGGCGAGGACCGGCACACGACCGATAAATTCCGGGATGAGGCCGAATTTCAGCAAATCTTCAGGCTCGACACCCTTGAGAAGCTCGCCGATCTTGCGCTCATCGTCGTCTTCGACAGTTGCGCCGAATCCAATCGACGTGGTGCTGCCTCGTTTGGCGATGATCTTGTCAAGTCCGGAAAAGGCGCCGCCGCAAATGAATAATATGTTTGTCGTGTCGACCTGCAGGAATTCCTGCTGGGGATGTTTTCGCCCGCCTTGCGGCGGCACACTGGCAATCGTGCCTTCCATGATCTTCAACAGCGCCTGCTGAACGCCCTCACCCGATACGTCCCGGGTGATCGAAGGGTTGTCGGATTTGCGGCTGATCTTGTCGACTTCATCGATATAGACGATGCCGCGCTGTGCACGCTCGACATTGTAATCGGCCGATTGCAGCAGTTTCAGAATGATATTTTCAACATCCTCGCCGACATAGCCTGCTTCGGTCAGCGTGGTTGCGTCCGCCATGGTGAAGGGAACATCGAGAATGCGCGCCAGGGTTTGCGCAAGCAGGGTCTTGCCGCAGCCGGTGGGACCGATCAGCAGGATGTTGGATTTGGCCAACTCGACATCGCTGTTTTTTTCGGCGTGGTTGAGGCGTTTATAGTGATTGTGGACCGCGACCGAGAGCACGCGTTTGGCATGTTCCTGGCCGATGACGTAATCATCGAGAACCGCGCAAATATCTATGGGAGTGGGAATGCCATCACTCGACTTGACAAGCGAGCTCTTGTTCTCCTCGCGGATGATGTCCATGCACAATTCAACGCATTCATCGCAGATGAACACCGTCGGCCCGGCAATCAGTTTCCGGACTTCGTGCTGACTCTTCCCGCAGAAGGAACAATAGAGTGTGTTTTTTGAATCGTTTCCGCTCGATTTGCTCATTCACCTAACCCAGGTTCCCGATTTCCGTCCAGCGGCAGCCAAGGATTGCCGCCAGCCCGATTGCGTTGACAAGTTTCATCCACGCGGGATGCATGCAAGCCATCTTGAAACAGGAAGTCTCCCTTTTCCACGACCTGAACATGTTATTCCCGCATTGCTCAAGAATTAATTAATCCACGGCGTCCTTTCCCCGCAGCCAGCTTGGCCCGGTCCGCCAGATTACTTATCCGGGCAAGCACCAGGAAGACTGTATTTCATAATTGGTATTATTAATACGCTGGCAAATTACAATTCAACACACGTCAACACGCTTGTGACCATAGTTTAAGATTCATCCTTCTTGGCCTTGTCATCCATATCGTCCTCATCGTCCGGCATCTCCCGATGGGTAATGACCTCATCGATAATGCCGAACTTCTGCGCCGCCTCGCTGGACATGAAATTGTCCCGGTCAAGTGCGCTGGCGATTTTCTCGACCGTCTGCCCGGTATGCTCGGCATATATACGATTGAGCCGTTCGCGTAACGCGAGGATTTCCCTGGCGTGGAGTTCGATATCACTGGCCTGCCCCTGAAACCCGCCGGAGGGCTGGTGCACCATGATGCGGGAATTGGGCAGCGCGAAGCGCTTGCCTTTCTGGCCCGCCGCCAGCAGCAGCGAGCCCATGGAAGCGGCCTGGCCGATGCACAATGTGGAGATGGGCGGGCGGATGAACTGCATCGTGTCGTAGATCGCCATGCCGGAAGTCACGATGCCGCCGGGGCAGTTGATATACATGGAGATTTCTTTTTTCGGGGCCTCCGCCTCCAGATACAGCATTTGCGCCGTCACCACCGAAGCAACGTTATCGTCGACCGGGCCCGTCAAAAAGATGATCCGCTCCTTGAGCAGACGGGAATAAATGTCATAGGCCCGCTCCCCCCGGTTGGTCTGTTCGACCACCATGGGGACAAGCGTGTTCATATAAGTGTCGATGGGGTCTCGCATACACCGCTCCTTGTTCGATTTGCGCGTTTAGCCCGGACCTCTAGGCGCCGTCGTCGTCTTCGGCGTCTTTGAACAAGTCTTCGGCGCTCACTTTCTTTTCCGTCACCGTCGCAAGTTCGAGGATATAGTTGACCACCTTGTTCTCGAAAATCGGCACGCGCAATTCCGCCACCTCTTCGGGATTATTCTGATAATGCTCGTAGACTTCCTGTTCCTGGCCGGGGAATTGCCGCGCTCTTTCCATCAGCTCCTGTTTCACCTCATCGTCGGTAATCGTGATGGCGTTTTTCTCGCCGATTTCCGACAACACCAGGCCCAGGCGAACCCGCCGTTCGGCCAGCTTTTGATAGTCCTTGCGCATCTTCTTCTCGGTAGTTCCTTCGTCTTCAAAACTGCGGCCGGCTGATTCAAGCTCCGTTGTGACCTGCTGCCAGACGGATTCAAACTCCCGCTCTACAAGCTTGCCCGGCAGTTCAAATTTGTGAATTTTGTTGAGACTGTCGAGCAGGCTGCGCTTTAATTTCATATGCGATCCGGTCTCGTAGTCCGTCTTGAGTTTGGTTTCCAGCGTGTCGCGCAGCGCCGCCAGAGTATCGTGGCCAAGCATTTTGGCGAAGTCATCGTCAAGCTTCGCCAGTTCCGGCGCCGCGACCTGCTTGACCGTGATATCGAATTTCGCCTCTTTTCCCGCCAGCTTCTTGGCCGGATAGTCATCGGGAAACTTGCATTTGATGGTTTTCTTGTCACCGGCTTTTACGCCGGTAAGGCCTTTCTCGAAACCGGGAATAAACTGCCCCCTGCCCAAAATCACCGGCGCATCCTTGGCGGTACCGCCGTCGAATGCCTTGCCGCCAATCTTGCCGGCATAATCAATCGTCACCTGATCGCCTTTTTTCGCCTTGCCATCCTTGCTGGCATAAGTGACGGCGTCTTCATGGATGCTCTGCAATCCTTTGTCGATTTCCTTCTCGCCAACCTCGGCGAAAGGTTTTTCAAGCTTCAGCTTTGTGAGATCGGTAATTTCAATTTCCGGCAGAACCTCGAATGAAATCGTGTAGGCGAGATCAGCGTCTCCCGCGATCACTTTCTCCATTATATCCTTGTCCTCGCCCACCGAGATATCGGGTTCCAGCGCCGGGCGTTCCTTGCGGTCCGAGATGACTTTCCGGGTGCTTTCGGATATTGTCTGTTCCAGAATCTCGGCCATGACAGAGCGTCCATAAATTTTGCGCAAATGCGAGACCGGCACTTTGCCGGGGCGGAAGCCTTTGAGATTCACCGTGGTCTTCAACTCGTCCAATCGCGAGGAGAGCCGCTGTTCCAGTTCGCTTGCGCCGACGATAACCTTGAGCTCGCGCTTCAGGCCGTCCGATGAGGTTTCGGTAATTTCCATGGCTGTGTTGTTTTAAGGACCTGATATGTGTTTGTAGGACAACATCTTCTCAACTAACCGGACCGGCGGCGTTTGGTGCGGGCGGAGGGACTTGAACCCCCACGGCCGAAGGCCACCAGAACCTAAATCTGGCGTGTCTACCAATTCCACCACGCCCGCCGCCGGACGCGCTTCCTATATCACAGAGAAATCGATTGCCGCTAGCCTATTGCTGCCTGGGTTCGAAACTTTGATATGTGGCAAGCTGACGCTGCGAGTGTGCCGATAACAGTGTATATGGGAATTGTTCGCTCCTATGGTGCTGCGCGCGGTGCACATCCTATGCATTCATTCAAACAAACACGACGTGATTTTTTGACCCATGCCGGCGCGGCGGGAACATTGCTCTGCGCGCCCGCGCTGGCAAGCGTATCTTCCGCATTTGCCAGCAATCCGGTCGTGCTCGAGGCACGGACCGGCACAGCCCGCTTGCTGGAGGCGCCAGGCAAGCCGACTTCTATCTGGGGATATGGGGGAAGCGTTCCAGGGCCGGTGCTGCGCGTGAAACAAGGCGACGAAATATGGCTGCGCCTCAAGAACAGCCTGACACAGCCGACCACGATTCATTGGCACGGCATTCGCATCGACAATGCCATGGATGGCGTGGCCGGCCTCACGCAGCAGCCCGTGCCGCCGGGAGAGACTTTTGACTACAAGTTCAAAGTGCCCGATGCCGGCACCTTCTGGTACCACCCGCACAACCGGTCCTGGGAGCAGATGGCGCGTGGACTATATGGAGCGCTGATTGTTGAAGAACCCGAGGCGCCGGATGTCGATCAGGACATTGTGGCCATCGCCGATGATTGGCGACTCGACAAGGACGGGGCGATTCATGAGAAGAGTTTCGACTCCCTCTTCGACCGCTCTCATGCCGGCAGACTGGGAAACGTCCTGTCTGTGAATGGCAAGCCGAAGGAAGAATTTCCGGTTCGCTCCGGTCAGCGAATCAGGCTGCGGCTGATCAACACCTGCAATTCCCGCATTCTGAAATTGAGGTTTGAGGACTTGAACCCGCTGGTGATTGCGCTCGATGGTCAGCCGGTTGCGCCTCATGCGCTGAAGCATGGCACGCTGGATATCGCACCCGCGCAACGTACCGATCTGCTGATCGATATGACCGGCGCTCCGGGCACGACTCAAGCCATAACGGAGGTCTCGCAAGGCAGGGTTGAGATAGCAATGTTCGTCTATAATCAGCTCACTCCCGTTCCCCTGCGCACTTCGCAATTCAGGTTACAGGAAAACAGCCTGCGGCAACCGGTAATCGCCTCGGCGCGGAAAGTTGACCTGATCATGACTGGTGGGGCCATGGGGCGGGTGGACAAGATTACATACCGGGGAAAGCGCTACGATATAACTCAACTCGTCCGCGAACATGGACAGATGTGGGCCTTCAACGGAAATGCGGGCATGCCGGAAGAGCCGCTCTTTTCGGCCCGCCCTGGAGAGAGTATTGCGGTGCGCATGGTCAACGATACGCGCTGGCCCCATGCCATGCATTTCCATGGCCATCATTTCAGGGAAGCGCATGGTGGCGCGCCCTGGCGCGACACGCTGCTGGTGGATACGGGCGAGACCCGGACGGTCTATCTGGTTGCCGACAATCCCGGAAAGTGGATGATCCATTGCCATATGCTTGAGCATCAGGCCGGTGGTATGGCGAGCTGGTTTGAGGTCAAGGGTTGACGATTGGCCGTTGCGGAGTCCGTGCGCCATTTGTAGGTTCGGCTGTATCGCTTGAGCACTCAATTTCAAAATTAGAAGGCGGGCCCCTTGGATATAAAAAAAACCGTTGTCGAGGCGATCGGCAACACGCCACTCATCAAATTGCACGCGGCCTCCAAGGCTTCGGGCTGCACCATTCTCGGCAAGGCGGAGTTTCTTAATCCCGGCCAGTCGGTCAAGGACCGCCCTGCCAGGGAGATGATTCTCGAAGCGGAGACGCGCGGCGATTTGAAGCCAGGCGGGCTGATCGTTGAAGCAACCGCGGGCAATACCGGCATCGGCCTCGCTCTGGTCGCCAATGCGCGGGGTTACCGGACCTGGATTGTCATTCCCGAAACCCAGAGCGAGGAGAAGAAGGATACGCTGCGCCTTGCCGGCGCCACCCTGATCGAGGTTCCGGCCGTGCCGTTCAAGAACCCCAACAATTACCAGCATATCGGCCGGCGGCTGGCGGAAAAGCTGGCCGGGAGCGAGCCAAATGGCGTTTTGTTCGCGGATCAGTGGAACAATATGGACAACCGCAAGGCGCACTACAGAACCACCGGTCCGGAGATTTGGCGGCAGACGGGCGGCAAGATCGACGGATTTATCTGCGCCGTCGGCACCGGCGGCACCATTGCCGGCGTCTCAACCTATTTGCGTGAGCAAAGCCAGGATATTGTCATCGGCTGCGCCGACCCGTGCGGCGCGGCGATGTATTCGCTGTTCTCCACCGGCGAAGCGAAACCATCCGATGGCAACTCGGTTTCAGAAGGCATTGGCCTGGGCCGTTCCACCTGTATCGTCGAGGATATCAAGGTCGAACACCCCTACATCATTCCTGACGAAGAGGCGATTCCGGTGCTGTTCGATCTCGCCGAACATGAGGGCCTGCTGCTTGGCAGCTCAAGCGGCATCAATGTCGCCGGCGCCATCCGGCTGGCGAAAGATATGGGACCGGGCCACACCATCGTAACAATCCTGTGCGACCATGGCTCCCGCTACCAGAGCAAATTGTTCAATCCCGCTTTCCTGAAGGAGAAGGGATTGCCGGTCCCGGCGTGGCTTGACCGGCCAGCGCCGGATATCCCTGACGTCACGCAATGAGCAAAACCCGGGAACTGTTTCGCGAGGACAGCTACGCGAAAACTTGCGAGGCGGAAGTTTTGGCTGTCAACGACCTCGGCGGCATCATACTCGACAGGACGGTTTTTTACCCGGCCGGTGGTGGCCAGCCCGGAGATACAGGAATATTGCTGCGCGCCGATGGCGGCGAAATTCCGATCGCCACCACCGTTTATGAACCCGGCCGCGGCGCCATCGTCCATGTGCCGGGGCAAGGAGCGGTTGTGCCGCAAGCAGGCGATAAGGTGCAATGCGTTCTCGACTGGGACAATCGCTACGCCCATATGCGGGTTCACACAGCACTTCATTTGCTGTGTGCCGTCCTCCCCTACCCGGTTACGGGAGGTTCTATCGGCGCGGGCAAGGGCCGGCTTGATTTCAATATCCCCGATGCCGGTCTCGACAAGGACGCCTTGTCGGAAGAACTCGACAAGCTGGTGCAACAGGATTTCCCGGTGACCATAAGCTGGATCAGCGATGCGGAGCTGGCTGAACGCCCTGAGCTGGTGCGCACCATGTCCGTCAAACCGCCGGCGGGCGCCGGCAAGGTGCGCATGATCGCCGTGGGCGAGGTCGATCTGCAACCCTGCGGCGGCACCCATGTGGCGCGTACGCG
>JADFHH010000450.1 GCA_022567275.1 Pseudomonadota bacterium
TCGGGCGGGGGTCGGCGGGGGTCGGCGGGGGTCTGCGGGCCGAGGACTATTCCTCGGGTGCCGTGGACGTCATGGACAGGCGGGCGGAGAAATCCTCGTTCCAGTCCCTGAGCGCCGGGCGGTCGGCGCGCCAGTCATCGTCGGGAAAGCGGAAATCCAGCCAGCCCAGCATGCAGCCGATGGCGATGTGGCCGATGGTGATCCGGTCCAGCAGGTCGTTGGCTTCCCCTTCCAGGAAATCCAGCCCCCTGCTGACGGTGACCCGGCAGCGTTCGGTCCACTTGGCCGACCGTTCGCCTTCGGGGCGGCGGGATTCAAGGAGCCGCCCGACACCTCAAAACAGCTGTTGTGCCCGATGCCGGGTCTGGTGGTGGAAATCCATGTCAAAGAAGGCCAGCAGGTGAAGGCGGGAGAGGCGCTTTGTGTCGTGGAAGCGATGAAAATGGAGAATATCTTGCGCGCTGAACGAGACTGCACCGTGGCGGAAATTCTGGCAAAGGCAGGTGACAGTCTGGCGGTGGATGGGGTCATTATGGAGTTTATATAAGCTTGGGTTTTTAAGGGAGGGTCCGCGCCATACGCCTCTATTTCGCATATGGGTCAAATATGTCGCCGGCGGTTATGGCGCGGCGCTGTCCCGGCGCACGGGCTATGGGCGCGGCACAGCTGCCGGGCTGGCGTTTCCATGTGAATGTGCGCGGCTCGGCCGCTATTCTACCCTGCGAGGGACGGGTGGTGCATGGCGTTGTGTGGCGTTGCAGCGTGGCGCATTTCCACATGCTCGATAAATATGAGGGCGTGAGCTGGGGAAATTACCGGCGCCGTCTGCTCACGCTTGTGCTGCCGTGCGGCGCGTCTGCTCTGGCTGTCGTCTACGCCGGTACGCGAAGCTATGACGGGCGCGCGCGGGTGCGCTATATGATGACGGCGATTTTGCCCGGCGCGCAAGCCTTTGGCTTGCCACAAGCCTATATCGAGGAATTGCGCGCCTGGTTGCCGGACCGGCCCATCGGCGAAAAATGCAGACCCTATCGCGGCCGGCCGCGGCCAATTCGATTTCCGCGATGAAAAATGGCAAGTGAAATGACCGGCACCCTCGCGACTTCCGGTGAGGATCGGCGCCGCGCCGTGATGGTGCTCATCGAAGGGCGGGTGCAGGGTGTATGGTATCGCGGCTGGACCGTTGATACCGCGCGTGCTCTTGGACTGGATGGCTGGGTGCGCAACCGGCGCGACGGGTCCGTGCAGGCGCTGTTCTCGGGGCCGGATGATGCGGTGGATGAAATGCTGCGGCTGTGTGCTGAAGGACCTCCCTCGGCCAGCGTCAACTCGGTCGAGTTCATAGAGCATGACAGTCCTGTGCTGAAAGGGTTCCGGGTAAAGCCTTCGGTGTAGACACCATCTTTATCCAACCGGTCCCAGGCACGCTTCAAAGCGCGCGCGGAGAACTGCGTCCACTTCATCCATGGTCACGCTCTTGCCGAGGCCGGTAAGGCTGGTGACGCCGTGATTGTTTACTCCGCAGGGAACAATTCCGGAATAATGTTCAAGCTCCGGGTTCACATTGAGGCTGATGCCGTGATACGTGACCCAGCGGCGCACGCGCACGCCGATGGCGGCTATTTTGTCTTCGCGCCGGGTGCCGCACCCGCCGCGCGTGACCCAGACGCCGACCCGGCCCTTGCGCGTCTCTCCTTTGACGCCGAATACACTCAAGGTCGCCATGACCCAGTCTTCCAGCGCGTGAACATATGCGCCGATGTCCTTGCCGCGATGGGTGAGGTCGAGCATCACATAAGCAATTCGCTGCCCCGGTCCATGATAGGTGTATTGCCCGCCCCGCCCGGTCGAATAGACGGGAAAACGATCGGGGCTGAGCAGATCATCAGGCCTGGCGCTGGTTCCCGCCGTATAGAGGGGAGGGTGCTCCAGCAGCCAGACGCATTCAGGCGCGTCTCCCGCTCTGATGGCGGCGACGCGGCGTTCCATTTCCGCAACCGCCTGCGGATAGCCGACGGGGGTGTCGCTGACGCGCCATTCGACCGGGTGCGCGTTGGCGCCATGACAATTTTTCGAGAGAATATGATGCGGGTTTACCAACCGGTAACCTCAATCGTGAAAAGTATTACGCGAACAGGTTGGCCAGCTTCGATGTGGCGCGCCGGCTCACCTGTAACCCCAACAGGCAGGCAACGAGATACTGGACAGGCGATGACAACAGCA
>JADFHH010000451.1 GCA_022567275.1 Pseudomonadota bacterium
CCCGGTGTGCGCGGCGCAGGGCGAAAATATCATCAACCCTGGCGAACAGATGCACTGGTATCACGGCCCTACTCTCATGGCGCATCTGGAAACGGTGGATGTCGTCTCCGACAGGGCGGCGCGCCCGTTGCGCATGCCCGTGCAGTGGGTCAACCGGCCCGATGCCGATTTTCGCGGATTTGCCGGCACCATCACCAGCGGCGTGCTGCGCCCGGGCGATGAAATCGTCGCACTTCCCGCCGGGCGGCGGACAACAGTCGCGCGCATAATCACTTATGACGGCGATCTGGAAGAGGCGCGCGCAGGCGACGCGGTGACGCTGACGCTCAGCGATGAAATCGACATCTCGCGCGGCGATGTGCTTTGCGCGCCCGATACACCAGCAGAGGTTTCCGATCAGATCGCGGCGAATGTCATCTGGATGGACACGACGCCCATGCTGCCGGGGCGCAATTACATTCTAAAATCCGGCAGTCAGACACTGACCGCGTCCATTTCCACTCTCAAGCACAAGCTCAATGTCGATACTCTCGAACACCAGGCAGGCACGACGCTTGAGCTTAACGAGGTGGGCTATTGCAATCTGTCGCTGAACAGGCAGCTGGTGTTCGATCCCTACGCCCAGGACCGCGAAATGGGTGGTTTTATCCTGGTCGACCGGCTGACGAATGCGACGATTGGCGCCGGCATGATCGAGTTTGGCTTGTGGCGCGCGACCAATATTCACTGGCAGGCGCTCGAGATAGACAAGAGCGTGCGCTCGGAGCTGAAAGCGCAGAAACCGTGCGCGCTCTGGTTTACCGGGCTGTCGGGTTCCGGAAAATCGACCGTTGCGAGCCTGCTGGAGAAACAACTGCACGCGCGCGGCCGGCACACTTATGTGCTCGATGGCGACAATGTGCGCCATGGCCTCAACAACGACCTCGGCTTCACCGATGCCGACAGGGTGGAGAATATCCGCCGTGTCGCGGAGACCGCGAAACTGTTCGTCGACGCCGGGCTGATCGTCATGGTGTCCTTCATCTCGCCGTTCCGCTCCGAACGCCGCATGGCGCGCGGTCTGTTCGAAGAAAATGAGTTCCTTGAAGTGTTTGTCGATACCCCCATCGAAGTGTGCGAGCAGCGCGACCCGAAGGGGCTCTACAAGAAAGCCCGCGCCGGCGAGATCAGGAATTTTACGGGAATCGATTCCGATTATGAAACGCCGGAACGCGCGGATATCCGCCTGGAAGCGGACAAACAGACTCCGGAAGAACTCGTAGCCACGCTAATCTCTCATTTGGAAAAGAATGGTTTTATATAGTAATTACACCGGCTGGCCCGATATATAAGCCGGGCACGTGTTGGGGCGTCGTATAACGGCATTACGTTCGGTTCTGGTCCGAGATATCGGGGTTCGAATCCCTGCGCCCCAGCCAACACATAGCGAAAGAGCGACGTGAGCGAATCCGAAACCGCGGCTAACGATGCGCCCAGCAATTTTCTCCGCGACATCGTAAGCGATGATCTTGCGGGCGGGCGCATCGCGTCGCTCGTCACACGCTTTCCTCCCGAGCCGAACGGCTATCTCCATATCGGTCACGCGAAATCGATCTGTCTGAATTTCGGCCTGGCGAAGGAATTTGGCGGGCGCTGCAATTTGCGTTTCGACGACACCAATCCGGCCAAGGAAGAGCAGGAATATATCGACTCTATCAAGCGCGATGTGCGCTGGCTCGGCTTCGACTGGGGGAAACGCGCTTTTTACGCGTCGGATTATTTCGCACAGCTTTACGACTGGGCGGAGCACCTCATTACCGAAGGCAAGGCTTATGTGGACGATCTTTCGCCGGAGGAAATACGCGAATATCGCGGTACATTGACCGAGCCCGGCAAGAACTCTCCGCACCGCGCGCGCGGGATCGAGGAAAATCTGGAGTTGTTCCGGCGCATGCGGGCCGGCGATTTCAAGGAGGGGGAGCGGGTGCTCCGCGCCAAAATCGATATGGCGTCCGGCAATATCAATCTTCGCGATCCGGTGCTGTACCGCATCTTGCATGTGCCGCATCCGCGCACCGGCGATGCCTGGTGCATCTATCCAACCTATGATTTCACCCATGGCCAGTCGGACGCCATCGAGGGTGTCACCCATTCACTCTGCACACTGGAATTCGCCGACCATCGCCCGCTTTATGACTGGTTCATCGGCAACCTTCCCGTTCCCACGCAACCCAGACAGTTT
>JADFHH010000043.1 GCA_022567275.1 Pseudomonadota bacterium
TAAAAACGGGCCGCCGTCCCCGCCGGTGGGCGGTGTGGCTCGGTGCCCCCGATGACCGGCAGTTCGAGGCCGCACGCGGCCGGCGACCCTTCAGGCAGCAACAGTGCCGCGGCCCCGCCGCCAATCGCCTGGGGAATAAATTTCGCGCCATCGGTTTGCGTGCCGGGAAGGGCCGCGAACAGGAAACCGGGTTTCACCTCGCGGCTGTCGGCGGTAAGGCCGGTAATTTTTATGCGCGCGAAGGCATCGCTTAGCGCGGCATCGCGCCCGGCAAGCGCGCCTAACTTCATGGAAAGGGCCAATCGAAAGCTCACCTTGCAGCGTTGGCGGGGTTTTATGCGTCCAATCACTACAGAATTTGTGCACAGCCATCCAGTGATGAATGGCGCGCCATTGCAACCGGATTTGCGCAAATTAGAGCGATCTGACTTCTGCCCGGAAATGTAAAGCGGCCTTATTATTAGTGCGGAGAAGGCTTCCGGTTCTGACCCAGACTGTGTAAATACTCCGACAACGCCAAATCATGTAGAAATGCGTTCTCAAATTCGTCGATATGCGCGTCGATTATGCTCGCTATATCTCTGGAATGCGGGCAATGGAGAATTCTTTTCTACGGGACATTGCCTCACGCACGTTTTTACACAACCAAGACCCGAAGGCAAAACTCCGAGATGCTGCAAAGGTATGAGATCGAGTGCCATTATGCTCCCGCTGTGGGGTTATCTAAGTCAGCACTCAATGCATCGATCACTCGGCATGTTCGATGCTTTTGAGATGGCGAATCCATGGTTGCGGTAGCCCGTGGGCCCGGGCGCCATCGCGTAATAGGGTGATATATCGTTCCGAGGGATTGCCATCTTTCTCCAGACCATCGGCGATATACGAGAATACAGGCAGCGGGTTTCCAGTCTCATCCTCCGCATCGAGCCAGATCTGTCTATAGCGCCATCCCGGGATTCCTTCCGTAGAGTTGAGCCAAACCATGTCACGCCGGGTGATGCGGTAGAGCACACCCCAAACTTCCGCGTTCTCGTCTGGACTAATGTTGGCGGGTGCTGCCTTTCCCTTCGGCCGGCCCTCCAGATTGAAACGCAGGCGGTAGCCGCGGATTCGGCCGACACGCCATTCCATCGGCCGCATTTCGCGCCGTTCGCGAAAGGAGCTGTCATGCATGTTCGCGCCATAGGCGAAATACCAGACATGGTCTTGCGGATTACCCTCCAGGTTAAGTCCCCATGCGCGATACCACAACCGCGCCAGTGGCCAGACACGTATAATCACCGGCACCCAAAAGCGCTTGAGCAAGCGTCGGAATTTAATCAGCACCGGTTGCCTCCATTTGTGCCATGCGATGCAACAACATCAGCTGTACCACGGCAGCGAGTAACGCAGCGATGAACACGGCATGGATCGAAATTATCTGCACAAAAGCCGCTCCGGCAACCGGCAGCAGCGCGGCGGGTGAGGCAAGTGAATTGAAATAAGCCGAATAAGCAGGCCTGCGGTCGTCGGGCGAAATCTCCATGAGGTAGCCGAGATAGCCGATCGTCATTCCGTTGATGAGCACGCCGATGATGCCAAACAGCACAGCGAAGGCGGCAACACGAACGCCTGCATCAAGATCAAGCACGAAGAGCGCCAGAGCACCCACCGGCGGTAGAAGGCGGACGATACCGACGGCCTGCAGAAGCTGGAGCTTGCCATAACTATCGCCGATCCGGCCCCACATGACGTTTGAGGCGAGCGAACCCACCGTCTGGGCACCAAGCAGAATGGCAACATTCTGTGGCTTCAAACCGAGACCGGAGGCAGCAACAACGTAGAATGGCAAAGCCATCATCGCCGCACCGCCGAGCCATTGTGTATAGAGGAACATGCGGAAGCGTGTATCCGAGCGCAAAGTATGCCAGCCAGCCCTCAAAAAATCGCGAAATCCACCGGACGATTCAACGCCGCGGGATGATGTCGGTGGTTCACCTGCTGAAACGAAACAAACAGACGAGACAAACATCAGCACCGATGCAAGCGCAAAGATCAGCGCATAGGCCGTCAAGACAGGCCAGCCCGCCAATAGCTGATGTATGATGGCGGCAACGCCCAGAGCTAATATCCCGCCGCCAAAGAAACGCCAGGCGAGCATTCGGCTGCGAGCCTGGGAGGCGATGGAGCGCCCGACAATGTCATTGTAGGGCACGGCGACAACACCGCTAATAAAGGCGTAGACCGTCCACAGCGCGAAAAAGGCACTGGCGGTCATTGCCAATGGCAGATCAGTGGCAAACCACAGCAATGCGGCGATGAGGGCGAGGAAGATGGCCCGGCCAAACGCGCCGAAAATGTAAAATGGCATCCGGCGCCTGGCTCGTTGTGCGAGAAATCCCACAACAATCTGCGGCAACAGCCAGCCAACGCGTACTATTGCACTTGCCGCACCCACGGCAAAGACGTTTCCTGTGAGTTGGTGGACGAGGCTGGCGATAATGGTGGCGGTATCGACAGTCGAGGAGCCAGCCTGGAAGGCAGCCCCCGCGCCGGCAATCTTCCAGAAGACCGGACCCGAGGTCTTGGTGTTTGTATTACGCTGACGCATCGGATTTCTCGACACTCTGCGCCATGGTTCGGATATCGATACCGCTGCGCCAAAGCACGGCAAGGCCGATACCGACCACCAGGATGAGCGAAATCATGTGGTTGAACAAAATCATGGCAAGGGCGGTCTCATCGGGCACTCCAAGCAGTTTTAGAGCGAAGCCCGAGCCGATCACAAACCCTCCCGGCAAGCGAACAAACCGTGCCAGCACCAACGCAAACCCGGCAAACACCATCAGGAAAAGGTAGTCGAATACCCCAAGCACGACGCCAAGCGCCAGTCCCGCCCACAGGAAATGCGTTGCGGAGACCGCTTTCATGGCAAAGCTTGCTGCGACGACACCCGTTTGCCGGAAAGGCTGGCGCGGCCAGACGATACCTTTGGCCAACCCAGAGCGCAGGTCACCAAACCTTCCACGACTCTTTACCGCCAGCCAATCGAGGAGCCGGCTGATCCAGGAATTGTCCTTTCCGAATAGGGCGCGTGAGCTAAACAGCAACCAGAGTACGCCGGAAAAAATGAAAAGATTGAGCGCGCCGGCAGCGGCAAAACCCGCTTGCAGATCGCCTTCAACCTTGGGGATTTGTCCGGCGATGGCGACAATGCCTGCAATGATGGCAAAGACAATGCCGTCGATAAATCGTGAAATAATCGTCGTGACGAGCACGGTTGCCATGCGCAATCCCTCAAGCCTGGCGACCAGCCACGAACGCACCAGCGGAGAGATGCCCACGGGCACGAGGACATTGGCGCCGTATCCGGCCAGGAAAGCACCTGTCAGCCGCCAGCTTGAAATAGGTTTTAGGTCGTAAAGGAGCTGGCGCCACTTCCAGCCCTGAATAAGTTGCTCAAAAAGTATCGTGACAGCAAGAACGCCAATCCACCAGAATTTTGCCCCCTTCAACTCGACGAGAAACAGGTTGAAGTTCAAATCGCGATAGAGAAAGAACACTAATGACAGGGCCAGGCCGCCGCCAATCAACGGCACAAACCAACGCAGAAGGAGGCGGCTAAACTTTGCCATGCGATGCGTATTAGACCATCAGGCACGAATGGCAGCAATGAATGCGCTCAATTGTGCCCAATTGGTTGTGCAATTACAAGCTTTTTCAATGACCGCTCATGGCACGATTTAGCCGGTCCGTGCGGGCTTTTGTCCTGGCTGATTTCGCCTGTAAAGCGGACAAACCCCGCATTGGTTCAGCCGATGCTCATTTATGAGTACACAGCCTAATATGAAACCGGGACAGGTTTGGCGGATTTGTCGCCGCGCGTATCGATCACCGGGGTGACCGACAGCATCGGCCCGATGCGCTCGATGATGCGCCCGACGGTGGGGGCGGCATTGACGCCGGCGGTTGTACGGCCACCGGTTTGCTTGACCCCTTCGGGTTCATCCAGCACCACCAGCACCAGATATTGCGGCGCGTCCATGGGGAAGACGCCGAGGAAGGTATTGAGCCTTTTGCTGCGCGAATAGCGCCCGTTGACGACCTTTTCCGCCGTGCCGGTTTTTCCGCCGACGCGGTAGCCGGCGGTATCGGCGCGCTTGCCCGACCCCTGCTGCACATTGAGCCTGAACAGATAGCGCATCAGATCGCTGGTCTGAAGTTTCAGCACCCGGTCGAACGACACCCGCGCCTCTTCGCGCGAGCGCGCCAGATATGTCGGCGTCACCTTGTAACCGCCATTCACCAGCGCTGCCGCCGCGCTCGCGACATGCAGCGGCGTCACCGAAAGCCCATGTCCGTAAGCTATCGTCATGGTGTTCAAACGCCGCCATTTCTTCGGCACGATGGGCGCGGCGGTGGGGCCCATTTCCGTCTCCAGCCGGTCGAGCAGGCCGAGCTTGCCAAGGAACGCCTTGTGGCGCTCGATCCCCATATCGAGGGCCATTTTCGCGGCGCCGATATTCGACGAATAGATGAAAATTTCCGGCGTCGTGAGCCAGCGGCGCTTGCCGTGGAAATCGTTGATGGTGAAGGATGCGGCCTTGATCGGCTGGCTCGCGTCATATCCCTTGTCCATTGCCGTCACGCCCATATCCAGCGCGCCCGCTACCGTGAACATCTTGAACACGGAACCCATCTCGAACACGCCGGAGATGGCACGGTTGTAGCGTTTTTTTTCAAGCGCCTGCGCGCGCTGGTTGGGATCGTAATCCGGCAGCGAGGACAGCGCGACAATCTCGCCGGTATGCACATCGAGCACGATGCCAACGGCCGCCTTGGCCCGGTAGCGCGCCATTGCGCCGGCCAGTTCCTCGCGCACCGCATGTTGAACGCTCATATCCATCGCCACGCGCACCGGGGGGCGTTTTTCGCCCGCTTTGGCATCTATGGAGACCGGTCCCGATATTTTGTCGATATAGCGCTCGATGCCGGCCAGACCCCGGTTATCGATATCCACATGTCCCAGAATATGAGACGCGGTGACGCCCGCCGGATAGACCCGGTGCGGCTCCTTGACGAAATCGATCCCCGGCAAACCCAACTCGTAGATTCGCGCCTGCTGGCGCGGCGTCAGTCCGCGGGCAATCCACAGGAATTTTCCGCCGCCGGCGAGCCGTTTGCGTAACGCCGGCGCGTTCACACTCGCCAGTATGGCGGCGAGCTGTTCAACCGTGGTGTCGAGATCGACGATGCGGCTCGGATCGGCGAACAGCGAGCCGGTTTGAATGTCGGTGGCAAGGATGCGCCCCTTGCGGTCGACAATGTCCGGGCGGCTCACGGCTGTCGATTGCGCGTTGCGATTGCCGGCGTGACCGGTGCCGCCCGGCGTGAAGCCTATATCTACGAGCCGTAAGCCGATAACGGAGAAGGCAAGCGCGAAGACGAGCGACATCAACTGCGCGCGCGCACTGGTGCGGCGCGAGTGCGCCGAGTCGCGCCTGAAGGTGAGTGTGTCGCGAATGCCGCCCATGACCGCCTGCCCCTTGCGCGCTGTTATTGCGTCGTATCGGGCTTCAATGCCGCCTGGAGGCGCTGTGCCGGCTGGTATGACTGCCCGAGCATCCGCGCCGCCACAACCGCCGGAGAAGGCTGATATATCGCGGCATATTGTCTGGCGGTCATGATCTGGCTGGCCTTGAGCGGCCCTAGACCCAGATATTTCCGGGCCAGCCGCTCAATGCGTTTGGGAGAGTTGAGATGGCTCCACTCGGCGCGCAACACGCCAACCGCGTCACGCGCGTCATCAATCGACCGGCTCAGCCCGGCGATGCGCCGGTCCATTGCCTGGGATTGATATTTTTGCTGGTAAATGACAAATGACAGCGCGACCACACTCCCGATCAGAACCAGATTGATGATACGCATTACTCTAACCCCCACACATTGACCCCGACTACTAAACCTAAAATGAACTAACAGAGAGTTTAGGCGCCCCAAGTCCCTTGATTTCCGCCGGAAATGGCGGCGCCGCCATACGCTCGCCCGCCCGCAACCGCGCCGAACGCGCCCGCGGATTGCGCTTGATTTCATCGGCGTCCGGCGTAATCGCACGCCGGGTGAGCAGAGCGAAGGATGGCGCGCGTTCCGCCGCCGCGCTCACCGGGGCATGCCGCGACGGTCTGGCCGCCTTGCCCGAGCGGCTGGCGAGAAACCGCTTCACGATGCGGTCTTCGAGCGAATGGAAGGTGACGACCACCAGCCGGCCGCCTTTCCTGAGCAACCGCTCCGCGGCAAAAAGCCCGCGCACAAGTTCATCCAGCTCGCCATTCACATACAGCCGCAACGCCTGAAAGGTCCGGGTCGCGGGATGTTTCTTCTCGTCATGCCGCCGCCCGAGCACCCGCGCGACAATATCGGCCAGCTCGCCCGTGCGGGCAATGGCGCACTGCTTGCGCGCGGCGACAATGGCCCTGGCGATAGCGCGCGCGCGGCGTTCCTCGCCAAAAACCGAAATCACCTGGGCCAGATCACGCTCGGCCAGGGAATTGACCGCATCAGCCGCACTCGGACCGGCCCGCGACATGCGCATATCGAGCGGCCCGTCGTTCTGAAAGGAAAATCCGCGCGCCGCCTCGTCGAGCTGCATCGAGGAAACGCCGAGATCGAGGGTAATGCCATCCGTGCGGGAAATGCCCTTGGCGGCGGCGATATCGGCCATGGCGCCGAACGCGCCTTGCACCAGGGTCAGGCGTCCCCTGGAGGCGGCTTCAAGATCGCGCCCCGCCGATACGGCGTCCGGATCCTTGTCGATGGCCAGGACAATGCATTGCGCACTCTCAAGCAGGGCCCGGGTGACGCCGCCGGCGCCAAATGTTGCGTCGATATAGATGCCGCTGGCGCGGGGCTGGAGGGCGTCAATGATTTGCGGGAGCAGCACGGGAACATGCCGAACCGGTCCGCCGGCGGCATTCTTGCCCATTATGCCGCGATTCGTCATCGTCCCGGTGCTCCCCCGGTATTCCCGCAGGCGCCCGCGGCGCGAAACGAGACCGGAACGGAACCCCGGCCCCTGGCGGCGCGATTCAATATGTTGGTGGAGACAAAACGATCCATCCCCCTAACCCCCCTTCGGCCGCTACGCAAACAACACCTGAGCCGCAGGTGCGGCGCCCCAACGCCGCTGCCGCGTCTTAGATGGATCATGGGGCGGGGGAGAGGCTGCCTGTTTCCCGTGGCCTCAGAGGAATCTGACGAATCACCTCTCCCCCTACGCTACCCCAATCCGAACGGGCGAATCAGGAATATCATGTGGATATCATGGGGGTCAATAGTTGCGGGTTACGTATTAGTACTAGGGTAAACAGCGGGTTAACCTAGGGTTTCTAACAGGGGCATCAGTATTTTCAGGTTCCGTATAAGTACGAGGTATATAGCATTTTATCCGTCAATAATTTGACGTGTTTGGCATTCATGCCGTCGTAAACCGGAAAAGTGGGTAGATTGACCGCCACGCCCGGCGCGTAAAAGTCTCTGGCCTTCATGGGAGGAGTATTGTTATTGGCATAGTCCTGACAGGGAATGATAGCATGACATCCATGAAAAGGACGGCAACGGTTTGCGCATTGCTGCTGGCGGGCATGGCTGTCCTGTCATGCTCCGGCGCCTATCAGAGGGACGATGCCCATGTCCGCTATGCGACGCTGGGCAGCGCGGCGCAAAAAATCCGGCTGGCTTATCGCGATCAGGGAACAGGCAAGCCGATCCTGCTGCTGCACGGCTTCGGCGCCAGCTCCTACACATGGCGGCATGTTGAACCGGCGCTGCTCACCTCCGGCTACCGGGTTCTCACGCTCGATCTGAAGGGTTTTGGCCTGTCGGACAAGCCATTCGACGAGGACTATTCCATCTTCGATCAGGCCGCGCTGGTCTCCCAGTTCATCGATTATCTCGGCCTGAAAAAGCTGAGCGTCGTCGGCCACTCGCTCGGCGGCGGCGTGGCGCTGGTCCTGGCGCTCGACAAGACCCCCGCCAAGCGCAACCGCATCGCCAAACTGGTTCTCATCGACAGCATCGCCTATGCCCAGAACATTCCGCTCGCCTTCAGCATTTTGCGCACGCCGATCCTCGGCGAGATCAGCTCCCGCCTGGTGCCGCTCGAGGTCCAGACGCGGATCGCCCTGCGTCTCGCCTATTACGACAATTCAAAATTCGACAGCCGCGACGTGAAGCAATATGCCGGCCCGCTGAAAGACAAGGGTTCGCGCCACGCCATGATCCAGACAGCGCGCCAGATTTTGCCGGAAAATCTCCCCGAACTCTCAAGCCGTTACAAGACGATTCAAATCCCGGCGCTGATCATCTGGTGCGACCACGACAAGGTCATAAAACCCTATATCGGCCTGCGGCTGCACAATGATTTGCCGAATTCCACCTTCCATATCATCCGCGCCTGCGGACATTTGCCCCAGGAAGAAAAGCCGCAACGCACGGTGGAGCTGGTGCAGGAATTTCTGAAACGCTGACGCAGAACTTTACGGTTCCGCATAATTTCAGTTCTCGCTGAGAACTGGTATAAGTTGCCTCAAACTTATCAAGCGAACGCCGATCAGTATGAATACAGGAGCACCCCCATGTCCATGGCGCCATCCTACTATGTCTTGAGGGAGCCGTACAAAGCCCCTCTTTTTGGTGAACCTTCTAAAACCGGGGCAGGCAGCCGCCTAAGCAACAGCCGTACCCGGTATTTTCTTGACTGTGACCTCCACCTTAC
>JADFHH010000044.1 GCA_022567275.1 Pseudomonadota bacterium
CTTCGTTCAGACACCGCTGGACCATTGGAACATACTTGCTGGATGTTTCGCCCGGACGCGCGGCGCGGCGCAGGCGCAAGGGCTGATCGGGGCCGTCAGCCAGGATGCAGCGTCCGGCTTGTTCTGTATAACCTTGCGAACATCGCGCTCCTGGCGCCGGGGTATTCGTCAAAATACTGGTTTTCGATTCAACGCATTGGCCGGCCTTTTTAGCGAAGCCTTTCTGGCACACGCATTTGCCTGCAGCGTTCGACCATTTTGCGTTCTTCAGGCACATTTGCGTGACCTTGATGCAACGTCCTTCGGACTGGCCGTAGCCTTTCTTCACACAAATGCAGCGGCGCAAACCTGCCGAGTAGCTCCAGGGAGATTTACACTTCTTGACGACCCGCTGCTTGCGGTATTTCTGGTTTTGGCGGGCTTGCGGATAGATCGGATAAGAATAGGTCTGGGCGAGTTTGAGCGTTTCCCCCGGTGTTTGGGGTGCGTCGGCATCTTCTCCCTGGGTGCGAACGGCAAAAACCGTCAATGAGAGAACCACCAGCACCGCGCCAAGCACGGCCATAACGCCAATTGAACCAAACCTTCTGGACCGGCCGCTCATCAGCGGTCTCCTCTTCCACGCACTACACGCCAGCACTGCCGATGATACCGCAATGAGTGGTGTTGACGGAACCCGGAGATTGCGGATGGAGTTAATACGATTCCCGGCGCGGGCTTGTTACGGCAAAATCTCGTAGGGCAAGGTGACCACCGACCAGCGCGGGGAGCCTGTGTCGAGCGGAGCGTGTAACGCGGCCGCCAGCCGGGCGAGATAAACCGGTATCGCTTCAGTGGCGGAAACCACGGATATGACGCGGCCGGTCACGGAGTTGTGGAACGGGACCGGACCGGGCGTGAACACGGCCACGATGTGACCCTTCCCCGGCACGGTAGCGCTCAGTTGCATGCCATAAGACTCGTCCGGCACGAGCAGCGGCACATTCGCCTTTATGGGCCCGCCGGAACTATTTTTATCATCGCCCGCATACGGGCCGGGGCTGGGGTAGAGTTGAAACAGCTCACCGCGCTGCGTCAGGTTCAGCAACACAAGATATCCTG
Organism: Pseudomonadota bacterium; assembly: GCA_022567275.1. GTDB lineage: Bacteria > Pseudomonadota > Alphaproteobacteria > Rhizobiales > Methyloligellaceae > UBA2767. The sequence continues at coordinate 1,102 of JADFHH010000044.1, forward strand.
AAACCGGGCTAATCACCTGAAACCGGATGCCGGTGGCGCCAACATGCAGCGGCGGCGGCGGAATTTGCTTGATCTCGATATCGCTCTGCGAGGGCGCCCCCAGAAAATCAGCCAGCCGCGTCACGCTCAAGCGCCGCTCCCGCGCACGCGTAACCTTTTTACGATTAACCCATGCCGCCTTGCCAAACGCACCCGGCGGGGCCAGCCGGGGACGCAACCCCCGCTCGCAAAGCTGCTTGTGAACTTCGCAATAGGCGGACGATCCCGCCCTCAAATGGCGCAGCAGCTCGGCATTGGAGATGATGCCATTGCCGTTTGCATCGGCTTTGCCCTCCTTGAGACCTTCCACATAGAGCCGTGTGAACAGGCCTAGCGGCGCACCGTCCGCGCCGGCGGCAATGGCGCTCTGGCCTGCCGAAGCCGCGGACCAGAGCGTGAGAGAACCGCGTTTGATGCTGGTTTCGACCAGCGCCCCGCCTGCATGGTTTTTTGCTACAAAACCGTTTAGCCGGGGAGAGCGAAACTTCAGGATATTATCGCCGTCAGGGCTGTTGCCGCGGGCCGGCGGCGCTGCGTGGCTGGTATCGAACACCAGCGTGGTGTGCCTGCGAATGAATTTGCCGATTGCCTGGCTCAGCTCATCGCCGGAAATCATGCCGCTGATCCTCTCCTCGCCCGCGACCGCTCTAACCGTTGCGTCAAAGGGTATGAGCGTCTTGTCCGCTCCGTCCTTCCCGTTTGCATTGCTATCTGGCTGAACGGAACCAAGGCCTGAAAAATAGAGATAGGAGCGGAAGGTTTTGGGACGCGGCTTGCGCTTTTTCTTTTTTGCCCGGCGCTTGGTTTTAGCCTTTTTCTTGCTCTCCATCGCCCCGCTTTCATCGGCGGTTTCCGGCCCAAGCCATGTGCCGATCACCGAGAGAATCGCGGCTTTCGTCGCCTGTTCGTTGCGCAGGGTCTTGATCTGTTCGGGCTTGTAACCCAGCTTTTCAATCAGCAGTTTGCGGATCGCGGCGGCGTCATTTTCCGCCAGCCCGGATGGCGCGCCGGCAAGTTTTGGGTCGCGGTAGCTGTCCAGCGAGATAATCAGCGCGCGGTCCTGCGCCATGGCGTCCGTAACAATTCCAATGGCGAGCAGGATGGCAATCGCGCGGGCAAACTGAAAACCAGAAATACTCACGGCTTTTTCGCTTTGCCAATTGAAGAGGGGAGCGGAGGCAGGGATTTAAGATAGGCGGCAATGGCGGCCCGGTCCGCACCGCTCAACTTCGCGATATTTTCCTGAACGCTCACCATTGATCCGCCAAATGTATCGAAGGAGGGAGTCAGTCCGCTCTCCAGCGCGGTGACTATATCGTCCTGGCTCCAATCGCCAATGCCGGATTTGTGCGGCGTGATATTGGGGATGACGCCCTTGCCTTCAGGATTGCGGGCGCCGGAAAATTTCTTATTCGGCATCACCCCGCCAAGCAGATTACGCGGCGAATGGCATTCCCCGCAATGACCCGGGCCTTCCACCAGATATGCGCCGCGATTGAGCTGCGCACTCTTGTCCGGATCCGGCTTGAAAGTCTTGCCATCGAGAAACAGCCACTTCCAGATCGCCAAAGCCGGGCGAAACCGGTAGGGAAGCGCCAGTTCATGACCGGGTATGTTTGATTTGACCGCGGGCAGCGTATCGAGAAACGCCTTCAGATCGATCAGGTCTTTGTCATACATGCGCTGATAGGATGTGTAGGGAAAGGCCGGATAATAATGCGCACCTTGCGGCGACACCCCCTGCTTCATGGCCGTGATGAACTGGGCCGTGGACCAGCCGCCAATCCCTGTTTTCTCATCGGGAGATATGTTCGGCACATAGAATATGCCGAACGGTGTCTTCAGGCAGCGCCCGCCGGCCAGGGTGAATTTATCACGTGTTCTGGGATCATCGCATTTCGCCGACGCCGGAGCTGCATGGCACGAAGCGCAGCCCCCCGCGTAGAACATGGTCTCGCCATTTTTTAGATCGGGCGCAACCGCAGGGCTAGCGGCCGCCCGCCCCTGCGAGAGGAATGCGACGCCCAGAAAGCCGGGAAAAATACCGGTCCACGCAAAACCACCCATGCCCTCGCCCTTACCGGACCGTCCCGCTCTCGCCGGAGCTACTTCTCCTTCTTGATGCGATAGGCCTCATGACACCCTTTACAGGTTTTCACCAGTTCGCCGAACAGGGCCGCCTTGAAAGCGTCCAGACCCTGGCTCGCGGCGTCCCTGGTCTTCGCGCTGGCAATCTTCATGTCCTCGGCCTTCTCCACGAACCCCTTCATGTCCTGCCATATCCTGGGCGAGGCTTCGGTCTCCGGGTGCTTATCGGAACCCTCCGGAAAAAGCTTGATGTACTTGTCGGGCACCTCATGAATCGTCTGCATCGCCGCCGCCGCCGCGGCCGCGTCATAGGGCATCTCGCCCTTGACCATCTTGATGGATAATTTGAGCGATTTGACGACGGTCTTCATCAACTCCTTACGGTCTTCCACCGGACCGGCACTGGCGGTGGCCGCCGCCAGCACACTAAAGACACTCGCGGCGATGACGGATTTGTATAGTCGTTTCATGGGAATCCCTCTGGTTAGAGTATGACACACCGGATGAAGGAAGAACGCCCGAGGGGTTCAACCCCTGGGCGCCCTTTCTCACGAATGTTTCAGACGATGACCGGCTTAGCCGCCAGACCGTATCATATGACTGTACAATCCCTGGCTCGGCTGGGCCGTTACAGGAAGCCGGTTATTGTATTCGTAGGCGCTGATGGCATCGGCCGTCAGCTGGCCATATACGCCGTCAACCGGGCCTGGACGATAGCCGAGCCGCGTCAGCGAGGTCTGGATATTGTAAACAAGCCCACTGTTATAAATCGGCGGAGGCGGCGGAGGCGGCGGAGGCCGCCGCCGCGGAGATGCATATGCAGGCGTTTCCAGAACACCGCTACCACCAATTATGGCGCCACCTATGACACCTGGAAGGATACCTTTCTTTCCCCCTATGGCGGCGCCGATCGCGCCGCCGACGATGGCGCCGCCGACAACGCCGGGGGCATGTCCACGGCCATAGTGCCAGGCGTCCGCGCCGGTCGCAGTGCCTATCAGCAACATTGCCGAGACAGCTATCGCGCTCAGCGGAGCACCGTATGTAAATCTGCTTGTGCGAAAAATCCTGATCATTTGCTTTATCCCTCCGAAGACAGGCTTCAGCCTTGAAAGTTCCGAACAGGCGGCGCCATTACCTCGACTATGCCATCGTACCACAGTGAAGGTGGCACAGCCGCACGCCGCCTATTCGCTCAAATTAGCATATAGCGCCGCATAATGCAGCGCGTGTCTGTTAAATATGGGGCGTGCAGAACAGAAACGCAAATAAAGAGCTGCTGTTTTTTTGCACAATGGTAAACATCGTGCATTCAGCTTGAGGGAAAAATCATGCGTCACGGCGGACAGATACTCATAGATCAGTTGCGCGAAGAGGGCTGCGACACGGCCTTTTGCGTGCCTGGCGAAAGCTTTCTCGCCGCCCTCGACGGGCTGCACGACCACAATGACATTCGCACCATCGTGTGCCGGCAGGAGGGCGGCGTCACGATGATGGCCGGCGCCTACGCTAAAATGACCGGCCGGCCCGGCATCGCCTTTGTCACGCGCGGGCCCGGCGCGACCAATGCGTCGGTCGGAATTCATATCGCGCGCCAGGATTCAACGCCGATGATCCTGTTCGTCGGCCAGGCGGCGACAGGCATGGTGGATCGCGAAGCCTTTCAGGAGGTTGATTTTCCCGCCATGTTCGCACCGCTGGCGAAATGGACGGCTCAGATTCACGACACCGGCCGGATTCCCGAATATGTCGCCCGCGCTACCCATACCGCTATGTCGGGCCGGCCGGGTCCGGTGGTGCTGTCATTGCCTGAAGATGTTCTCAGCGCCACGAGCGGCGCGGCCAACGTGCCTGCCTCTCCCACGGCGGAGGCGCATCCGGGCGAGGCGGATATGGGGTTGGTGGCGGACATGCTGGCCAAAGCCGAACGCCCGCTTGTCATTGCCGGCGGGCCGGGCTGGAGCGAACGCACGCGTGACGATCTCACCGCTTTCGCGACAGCCTGGAACCTGCCGGTCACCGCCATGTTCCGCAGACAGGACTGTATGGACAACCGCCATCCCAACTATGCCGGCCATGTGACGCTGGGCATCGACCCGGCGCTCGCCAAAAATGTCCGCGAAGCCGACGTCATTATGGCGATGGGGCCGCGTCTGGGGGAACTCACCACCGGCGGTTACCGCCTCATCGCGCCCCCTGTCCCGCAGCAAAAGCTCATTCATATCCATCCCGGCGCGGAAGAACTTGGCAGCGTCTATCGCGCGGACATTCCGGTTCTATGCTCGCTCGGCGCGTTCGCGGCGCGGCTCGCCGAGCTGAAACCGCCCAAACCCATCCCCTGGGATGAGTGGACGAAGCGCGTGCGCGCCGATTATGAAGCCTTCTGCGTCCCGCGCGAAACGCCAGGCGACGTCAAGCTCGAACAGATCGTAAGTCATGTTTCCAACACCCTGCCCGATGACGCGATCATCGCCAATGGCGCGGGCAATTATGCAGGCTTCGTGAATCGCTACACGCAATATAAGGGGCACCGCAGCCAGCTCGCCACCACGTCGGGGACCATGGGCTATGGTCTGCCGGCGGCAATCGCCGGCCAGCTTGCAGCGCCGGAGCGCAAGGTGGTGTGCTATGCCGGGGACGGGTGTTTTCTGATGAACGGCCAAGAACTTTCCACCGCCGTTCGCTATCATCTCCCCATCGTCATTATCGTCGTGAACAACGGCATGTACGGCACCATCCGCGCACATCAGGAGCGCGAATATCCCGGCCGGGTTTCGGGCACGGATTTGCAAAATCCCGATTTTGCCGCCTATGCGCGCAGCTTTGGCGCCAATGGCGAGACCGTTTTGCAAACGAAAGACTTCGCGCCGGTGTTCGACGCCGCGCTCAAGTCGGACAAACCGACACTGATCGAGATCAAAACCGACCCCGAAGCGATAACGCCGATGGCTACGCTGAGCGGTATTCGGGAACGGGCGCAGGGCTGAAAGCGGCAAACCCTACGCCGCCTTCAACTCAAACCCATATTGCTGCGTCAACTCATCGATGCCGGCGCGTGCATCGCCCGCTTCGAGTGGCAGGAAGGGCGGGCGCAGCCGCGCCCAGCCCGGATCGTTGCGGAAGTGGGCAACGATCGCCTTGAGCATCGGGATCGTTGGCCGCGCCTGAAGGGTCAGCCGCAGCGCGGTGATCTGCGCCTGCAAATCGTCCGCCGCGTCCGTTCGCCACTTGTCATAGACGTTACGGATCATGCGCGCATTGACGTTGCCGGTGGCGGTAATGCAGCCCGCGGAACCATTGCGCAGGCCCTCCAGCAGAAAAATTTCCGAGCCCGGAAAAATCGTAAAATCCGGATAGGCGTCGAGCAGCGCCCTGGTGTTGTCCCAGTCGCCCGAGGAATCCTTCAGTCCCACAATCGTTTCGGGATAGGCCTCGATCAGTCGCCCGACCAGCGCCACCGACAGGCCGACCTGGGCCACCGGCGGGATATGATAGAGATAGATTTTGAGACGGTCATCGCCCACCCGCTCGATCACTTCCGCATAATAGGCGAACAGCCCGTCGTCTTCGACCGCCTTGTAGTAGAACGGCGGCAGCATCATGACGCCGCCACAGCCCTTCGCGACAGCGTGGCGTGTCACTTTCACCGTATCGGAAAGTGCGCAAAGCCCCGTGCCCGGCATCAGGATTTTCGGGTCGAGCCCGCCATCGACAAGCGCCTCGAGCAATCCCATGCGCTCCTCGAGCCCCAGCGAGTTGGCCTCGCCCGTGGTGCCGAATGGCGCCAGCCCGGTGCAGCCATCGGCCAGCAGCCATTTGGCGTGGGCCACGAAACGCGCCGCGTCCGGTGCGCCGTCATCGCCAAACGGGGTCAGAACCGGCGCGATAACGCCGGAAAAATCATGCGATATGGTCATTGAGTTTGCCTTTGTTGCTTGAACTCATTTCAGGGCAGCGGAATGCCATCGGGTTGTCGAACCGGAATATGATACCCCTTTTCAACCGCCGGACGAGCGGCGATTGACTTGTACCACCGCACCACATTGGGAAATTCGTTCATATCCACCGTGTGCCACTCGAACCGCGATATCCACGGCCAGGTGGCGATGTCGGCGATAGAATATTCACCGGCGATATATTCATTGTCTTCCAGCCGCTTGTCGAGAACGTCATAGAGCCGTTGGGCTTCCTCAAAATAACGCCGCTCGGCATATTCGCTGACACCCTTGTTGTTCTTTATGAAATGGTGCGCCTGCCCGAGCATCGGGCCGACGCCGCCCATCTGCCACATGAGCCATTCCATGATGCGCCATTTGGCGTCGAACTCCTGCGCCCAGAATTTGGCTGTCTTCTCCGCCAGATACATGAGGATGGCGCCGGACTCGAAAAGCGAAAAGCCGTTGTCATTATCGACGATGGCAGGGATTTTGTTGTTCGGCGCTATGTCCAGAAAATCCGGAGCGAACTGTTCATCCTTGCCGATATTGATGGGGTGAACCCGATACTCCAGTTCGCACTCCTCCAGCATAATCGACACCTTTCGCCCGTTCGGCGTCGACCAGGTGTAGAGATCAATCATTTTCGCAAATCCTCCATCAAGAAATCGGCCGGCATATTAGAGCAGGTTCCACTGCCCCGCTCAATCCGATGCCTGCGACAGCAGGTCATTTGTCATACCGGCTTGCCGGGTGCTACATAACCTGCCGAATATGAGCCGGCGGGAGTGTGGCCATGACCAGTGCGAGCGAACAAGCCGTTCAGTGCTTGCTGAACAGTTTCGATGCCGGTGAACGCCGCGACACGCCCTACACCCATTGGCATTTGACCGATTGCCTTTCCGAAGAGCTGCTCGATGAGATTCTGGCATTGCCGTTTGACGCGCCGGAGCTGAAAGGCGTTTCGGGCAAGCGCGAATTGCATAACAAGACGCGCACCTATTTCGACGATGAAAACCAGGAAAAATTCCCTTGCTGCGCCGCTTTTTCGCAAGCCTTGCAGGACAAGCGCGTGACCGGCCGGGTGGAACGGCATTTCGGCACCAATCTCGACGGCACCTATCTGCGCATCGAATATGCGCAAGATATCGACGGCTTCTGGCTGGAGCCGCATTCCGATCTCGGCGTGAAAAATTTCTCCATGCTGCTCTATCTGTCGAAAGACGGGCGCCACAAGGATCTCGGCACCGATATTTATGACGCCGGCAAGAACCATGTCGCCCGCTCGTCATTTGAACCCGGCGCCGCGCTGGTGTTCGTACCCTCCGACATTACCTTTCACGGTTTCGAGCCGCGCACCATCGAAGGGGTGCGCAAATCCGTCATCATCAATTACGTGACCGATGAGTGGCGCGAGCGCGAGCAACTGGCCTTCCCCGACGCGCCGATCTCGTCCTAGACCGTTTCCGTTTTTCACGGAAACGGTCCAGGCCGCGACCGCGGCCCGGCGCTTATGCGCCGCGCCCGCGCAGGCCCGAACGAAGTGAGGAATAGCCGCGA
>JADFHH010000045.1 GCA_022567275.1 Pseudomonadota bacterium
GGCTTCGGCATTGCGGGTGCCCAGCTCACTGACGTTGATCTTGTCGGCCCTGAATTCCCCCCAACTTGCGATGATCTTCGAAATTGGCACGTCCGGCCTGACCGGGTATTCGTAATTGGCCTTGGAAAACAGGATCTGGGATTCCTTCTCCACCAGGAATTCAAGCAGCTTGACCGCTTCCGCCTTGTTGCGGGCAAAGCGGGTCACCCCGGCGCCGGAGATATTGACATGGGCGCCACGCCCGCCTTGGTTGGGAAAGAAAACCCCGATCTTCTTGACCAGCGCCTTGTCCCGGGCCTTCTTGGACGCGGCGAGGCGGCCCAAGTAGTAGGTGTTGGCAATGGCGATATCGCCTTCACCGGTGCCGACGGCCCTGATCTGGTCGCGGTCCCCGCCCTTGGGCTTGCGCGCCAAATTGGCGACCAGCGCCTTGGCCCAGGCCAGGGTCTTGGAAGCGCCGTTGGCGGCGATCAGTGACGCGACCAGGGACTGGTTGTAGATATTGTTGGACGAACGAATCAGGATGCGGCCCTTCCATCGGGGGTCGGCGAGGGCTTCGTATGTCGACAACTGGTCCGGTTTGACCCTGTCCTTGTGATACATGATGACCCGGGCCCGCAGGGTGAGGCCGACCCAATGCCCGGCGGGTTCCCGGTAGGCGGCGGGCACCGCGGCGTCGATGAAGGCCGAGCGAACCGGCTGGAATAATTTTGCCGCTTGCGCCCGGGCCAGGTTGCCGGCATCGACGGTGATCAAAAGATCCGCCGGGGAATTGCGGCCTTCGCGCTTGAGGCGCTCGAAAAGCGCGTTGGCCCTGCCCTGAACCACATTGACCCTGATCCCGGTTTTCGCGGTGAAGCGCTTGAAGAGTTCCCGGTCCGCCTTGTAATGGCGCGACGAATAGACGTTGACTTCTCCCGCCGCCCGGGCGGGCGTTATGGCGGCCGGTCCGGCGGCGAGCAAGGCGGCGGCGGCCCAGGCTACGTACGGGATAGCGAAAACGCGCTGGCTTGGGATCATGGGATCCTCCTCGATGATGGCGACGTGTTATATGCAAATGAGAGGCATTCGCATTAAATACCCCCGCACATTATACGGATATATGAAATAAGTAAACTAATTTTAGTGCTAAGTAAAAGGATTTACCAAACACCGATTGCGAATTACGAAATGCCCTCTGAATTCCAGAATGGATGGTAGAGCCCTTTGCACACCGGCGTTGCGGAGTATCTGAAGTGGCCGCCAGGTTCCGGCCTTAGCCCCAGGAAACCCCCTATTCCCTCTCCGGTTCCCGCGACCCGCCCTCCTCTTTCGCCGCGCCAGCGCCCTGAGACCGGGAAGCCACTTCCTCTTCTTGAGAAGCATGGATTTCGCCGCCAACCCCCAACTCCGCATCCTGATCCGGCCCATGGTCGTCGATATCCTCGCCGTCGCTGCCGGCGGCGCCCATAAATTGCTCCATCTGCATGGCCGGCCTTTTGTCGAGAAGGCCGGCCGCCTTGAGGTCGTCCAGACCCGGCAGGTCGGCGATGGATGCGATCCCGAAGTCGACCAGGAATCCGCTGGTGGTGCCCCAGGTGGTGGGCCGTCCCGCGGTCCTGCGCCGGCCCTTGGGCGCCACCCAGTTCGCCTCCAGAAGCAGGTCGAGGGTGCCCCGGCTCAGCCCGACGCCTCGGATTTCCTCGATGTCCGCGCGGGTGACCGGCTGGTGATAGGCGATGATCGACAAGGTCTCCAGCGCCGCGCGCGACAACCGGCGTTGCTCCTGCGTGTAGCGCTGCAGGAGAAATGACAGGTCCTGAGCCGTGCGGAACGCCCATTTGCCAGCCGTGCGCACCAGATTGATGCCGCGTCCGGTATAAAATGCCTGAAGTTCCTCAAGCAGCGCGCGGATATCGCCACCTTGCGGAATATGTTCCGCCAGCCGGTCTTCACCAAGCGGCTCCGTTGCGGCAAACAACAACGCTTCGAGAATACGCAGTTTCTCGCCACGTTCCGCCGATGGCAGCCGCATGATATTTACCGGCAAGGACAATTGCAGCATATCCCGCCCCTTGCTGTCCTGGCTCGTCTCCGCCACCAAATCCTGTTTCATCTCTTTGCTCATTGCGTGTTCCCATGCGGTTCAATCTGCCGGATCAGGAGGGGCGCGAAGGGTTTCTCCTGGCGCAGTTCCGTCAGGCCTTCGCGCGTCATTTCAAGCGACGCTGCAAACGAGCTTGCCATAACCGTGCGCTGAAATTCCGGCGTTGGCAGAAACTGCGCGATCAACTCATCTATCGGCGCCCACGCGACCGCCGTGCCCAGCATCGCTTCCAGCCGCTCGCGCGCCTCCTGAATCGACCAGACGGTCCGCGCGGCGAAATGGAGGGCGCCGGCAGTGTTACGCTGGCGCTGATTTGCGTAGGCCTTGAGCAAGTCATAGACACTGGCCTCATATTCGCTGTTGCGCACCAGCGCGATCCCTTCGGGCATGCCGCGGGCGAAAAAGTCGCGGCCCAGACGGTCGCGGTTGAGCAGCTTCGCGCCCGCTTCGCGCATGGCATCGAGGCGTTTGAGCCGGAAGGCCAGTTGCGCCGCCAGTTCCTCGCCGCTCGGCTCGTCCCCGTCTTCTTCACCGGGCAACAACAATCTGGATTTCAGGAAGGCGAGCCACGCCGCCATGACCAGATAATCGGCCGCGATTTCGAGACGCAGATTGCGGGCCTGTTCGATAAAATCGAGATATTGCCGGGCCAGATCGAGAATCGAAAGCTTCGCCAGATCGAGCTTGTGGTCGCGGGCCAGCGCCAGCAGCAGATCGAGCGGCCCCTCGAAGCCATCGATGTCCACCACGAAGGTCTGAGTGCGCGGCGGCGCATCGAACGCATCATCGCTCACTTCCCGCGATACGTTCTGATCTGACTGGGTCTGGTCTTCCCGGGTTCCCATCATCCGCTTTCAATCACGCCGCCAAAACCTTCTTCAGCCAACTCTCCGCCCTGTCCTGGTCGAACGCTACAGGCGCTTGCAAGCGTCCAAACGCTCGCTGAAGCCGCGTCAGGGCGGCGGCACTCAATTCGGGCACCGCTTCGGCGGCCGCCACCATACCGGCGAGCTTGCCGCTGCAATGCAACGCCACATCGCAGCCCGCGTTTATGACTGACCTCGCCCGCTCCCCCGGCGGACCGGTGAGAGCCGCCATATCCAGATCGTCACTCATCAGCAATCCGCCAAACCCGATCTGCTCGCGAATCACTTGGCTTATTATAGCCGCAGATATGCTCGCCGGGGCGGCATCGTCCACAGCGCTCAACACAATATGAGCGGTCATCGCCAGCGGCATATCCTTGAGCGCCACGAAGGGTTTGAAATCACTCTCGCTCAACTCTGCCAATGAGGCGCTGATGACGGGCAGCTCTTTATGACTGTCCGAGCGGGCGCGCCCATGACCCGGCATATGCTTGATGACCGGCAGCACACCGCCATCGAGAAGCCCCCCGGCCATGGCGCGCGCCAGCACGATGACCGTATCGGGGTCTCTGCCGTAGGCCCTGTCCGAGATAATTTCATGCGAGCCGGGCACTGGCAGATCGAGAACCGGCGCGCAGTCGGCGTTGATTCCGGCCGCGAACAAATCCTGCGCCATCAGCTGAGCCACCGCGCGGACGGCGGCAACGCCGGCAACCGGATCGGACTCATAGAGGCGGCCAAAACTCCGGGCCGCGGGATATGTCCGCCAGCGCGGCGGACCCATTCGCTGGACGCGCCCGCCCTCCTGATCCACCAGAACCAGCATCTCTTCACCGGCAACGCTCTCGCGCGCGGCGGCGGCAAGGTCTGCGATCTGGTCACTTGAGATGCAATTGCGCGCGAACAGGATCAGCCCGCAAGGGCGGTGCTGGCGAAAAAAGGCGTGTTCGTCCGCCGTGAGTTCCGCGCCGGAACAACCGGTGATAAGAGCTTTTTGCGCCATGCTGGCGGGGATATCGCCCCCGTTTGAGCGCGTCAAGCGCGGCTCGATTTTAATGCAGTGTAATTATTGAACGCGCACGATACAGCTGCGCATGCCAGCGCTCTTCAGCTGGCCGCAAAGAGCGGACGCCACCTTCCTGCTTTCGATCGGACCGACATTGAGCCGGTACCATACGCCCTTACTGCCGAGATCGGTCCGCTTGACGATCGGGCGATAACCGCTGAGAAGACGCGGAAATTTTTGCTGGATGTCGGCATAGGTGGCTAAAGCCTCCATCTGGCTCTTGCGCGAGGCAACCTGAACCACATATTCGCTGGCTGAAGCCGCCGGAGCGGCGGTGCGGCGGGGCGCGGATGCAGGAGCGGCGCGCGGAACCGGCGGTTTTTGAACCGGAGGCGGCGCGGCCGCGATCTTCCGTGGCGGTGGCGCCGCTGCAACCTGCTGTGGCGGCTCCGCCTCGACCTTCAGTGGCTCCGCCTCGACCTTCTGTGGCGCCGCCGGAGGCGGCAGCACGACAACAGGTTTGGGAATGTCTGGCTCTACGGGTGTTTGTACCGCTGAATTTGTTGCAACGGCTGGCGGCGTGGTTGCCAGTACCTGTGGAAGGGATAACGCGATTCCGGTTCCCCCATCTTTTGAGGGTTCAGGCGCGGCGGCCGGCGGCGGCGGCGCCTTGATAATTTTTTGCCGCGGCAACACCGCCTCAATCGTCCCATCGGGCCGAACGCTCAGGGTTCTGACCTTGCGTGGCCCGCCCGGGGGTTGCGTACCCGAATCGAGCGCCGGCTTCATTCCATTTATGGCGGCAGTCGCGGCGGGGGCGATTTTTTCCTGTCGTGGAACAATGCGTTCCACTTCCCTGGAGGCCGAGCCTTGCAGGCGCTCATAAATTTTCTTGTTCTTGTGCGGGAACTGTTTGCCGCCGGGCTTGTCCGGAGCGCGCTTGACGGGGCGGATGTCGGCCTGGATAAGCGGCGGCTTGACCGTGCTTGCGATATCGGATTCTCCACCAATCTTATAGGCGAAGGCGAGCGCGCCGCCGAGAGCCAGTACGCCGATCAGACTGCTTGCGGCCATCAGAATCCTGCGGCCGCGGCGCTCTTTCGGTTCGGCGGTTTCAGGCGCGATTTCACCACCCATGAATTCCGCATCGCCCGCATGCCCGGTTTCGTGAAAGAAGGGCTGTGCGGTCTGCTCCTGTCCGGGATTGGCGAACGCGTCCAGCGGGATTTCCGGATGCTGGTCGTAATGCGCTTCGAAGGTTTGCATGGATGTGCCGGCATCGTCATGCAGCTCTCCGCCACCGTCACTTCCCGCATCGTCATATAGCGTGGCATCCGGCTGAACCCCGGGAGCGGGATCTTGTTCGGGAATGTAATTTTGATGATCATCCTGCGCATCGGGCCCTTCACCCGGTACATAGGCGGCTTCCGCCCCGGTTTCCTGGATACCGGCGTCTGCATATTGGTGTTCGGTATCTTCGCTCGGGCTGGCGGGCTCCTGGTCCGGGACATCGGCGACATGCTCCTCCCCGAAGGAGGCTGGGAGTACTGGTTCTGGTTCTGGTTCTGGTTCTGGTTCTGGTTCTGGTTCTGGTTCTGGTTCCGGCTCGGCTGCGGGCGCGCCGGCTTCCTGGATAGCGGGATCTGTGTATTCGGGTTCGGTATTTTCGCTGTGGTGGCCGGTCTCTTGTCCAAGGAAATCGGCAACCAGCTCCTTCTCGTAGGAGGCTGGGAGTTCCGGCTCCGGTTCCGGCTCGGCGGCGCGCGCGCCGGCCTGCGGCTGACCGGTTACCGGAGCATAGCCCTGCAATCCGCCAAACTCCGCAAGGCCGGGCAGACCCGGCTCCTGCTGCACCGTATCATTTTTCCCGGACGGATTTTGCTCGGGACTGCCGGTAACAGCCGGCTTGGCGGAGGGACTGTTTCCCTCTTCGCTCACTGGCATAGCGATATTTCCCTCGAACCCAACTCCGTGTGCCCCCCGGAGTTATATTAGCGCATTTCGCAGATTGGCTGAACACCAAGTACTCGCAGGCCAGACGCCAGCACCTCGGCCGTCGCCGACACAAGTGCGACGTGCGCCTCGGTTAAATCTCGGTTCTTTGTGTTAATAAAACGTAATTGTGGCAACTCTTTGCCCCGGTTCCATAAGCTGTGAAAGTCTCCCGCAAGGTCATAAAGGTAGAATGCCAATCTATGCGGCTCGTGTGCGAGCGCTGCAGCCTCAATGATCCGTGGAAATTGAGATATTCTCTTAATTAAAAACAATTCTTCTTCACTATTCAGAAGTGAAAGATTGAGTTGTTCAGGTTTGAGACTTTCCGGCTTCAGGTCAGGGAAGACATCGAGCGTTTTGCGAAACACGCTATGCGCACGCGCATGGGCGTATTGGACGTAGAAGACCGGATTGTCGCGGGAGAGTTCCATCACCTTGACGAAGTCGAAATCGAGCGGCGCGTCATTCTTGCGGAACAGCATCATGAAACGAACCGGGCCCGCCCCCACCTCGTCCACCACCTCGCGCAGGGTGACGAATTCGCCAGCGCGTTTCGACATTTTGACCGGCTGACCGCCGCGCAACAGCCGCACGAGCTGGCATAGTTTCACATCCAGCTCGCCGTCGCCATCGCTCAGCGCCTGCACCGCCGCCTTCATCCGCTTCACATAGCCGCTATGATCGGCGCCCCACACATCGATCATGGTGCTGAAACCGCGTTTGAACTTGTCGCGGTGATAGGCCATGTCGGAAGCGAAATAGGTGTAGGTGCCGTCCGATTTCGCCAGCGCGCGGTCGGCGTCATCGCCAAACGCGGTGGCGCGAAACAGCGTCTGCTCCCGGTCTTCCCATTCGCCGGGCAGCTTGCCCTTGGGTGGCGGCAATCGTCCCTCGTAAATGTGCCCCTTTTGGCGCAGCTCCGCAATGGTCTCGGCGACCTTGTCGGTGTCCCCTTCGATCAGCGAGCGTTCAGAAAAAAATACGTCCTGCCGGATGTTTAGCAAAGCAAGATCATCTTTTATATGAGCAAGGATATCGGCCGTTGCGAATTCGCGCACCAGCGGCAGCCATTGCGCCTCGTCCATCTCGAGGAGCTTTTCGCCATGCGTTTTGGCGAGGCTTTCTCCCACCGCTTTGAGATAATCTCCAGGGTAATATCCGTCCGGGATTTCGCCGATGTCCTGGCCCAGCGCTTCGCGGTATCGCAGAAAGGCCGAGCGGGCCAGCACATCGACCTGGGCACCGGAATCATTGACGTAATATTCGCTCGTTACCTCAAACCCGGCGAATTTCAGCAGCGCCGCCAAAGCATCGCCGAACACCGCGCCGCGGCAATGGCCCACATGCAGCGGTCCGGTTGGATTGGCCGAGACATATTCCACATTGACGCGCGCGCCGGCACCAATGGAGCTGCGGCCATAGTCAGCACGCTCATTGAGAACCGCGGCGACGATGCACGGCCAGAAATCCTTGGCGAGCGTAATATTGATAAAGCCCGGCCCGGCAATTTCGACATTGGCGACATTGTCTTCGCGCGCCAGCAGCGCGGCCAGTTTCGAAGCCAGTTCGCGCGGCGGCATGTTGGCTCCTTTCGCCAGCACCATGGCGGCGTTGGTGGCGATGTCGCCATGCCCCGCCTCGCGCGGCGGCTCGACCGTAACACCGCGCGCCCCGGCGCCGGACGGCAAGACGTCCTCCGCTTTCAACTGCTCGATCGCAGCGGCGATCCGGTCTGAAAAATGGGCGTAAAGATTCATGGCCACGGCCGGGTGGGAAGCTGATTTATTAGCGGCCTGGACCGCCGCCCGTGCGGTTAGCGTAAATCCGGTGTGCGGTCAAACAACGCGCGATGTTCACGCATGGCGTAGCGGTCGGTCATACCGGCGATAAAGTCGCAAACCTGCGCCGCGCGCGCCCTCTCGTCCGCGCCGCGAACCCTTGCGCGCCAGCTCTCGGGCATGGCGCCGGGATCGCCCATATAGTGCGAAAACAGATCGCGTACGATCCGCCCCGCATCGGCCATGATGCGCATGATCTTTTCGTTGCGGTAAACCCAGGAGAGAAGGAAGAAACGCAAATCTTCACACGCCGCATTCATGGGGCTGGAAAAGGCGATCACCGGTGCACCGGCGCGGCGAATATCATCCACGCATTGCGGCGCGCGCGCCGACAGCCGGGCGCCGGCCTCGCGCACCACATCCTCGATCATGCGGGTGATGAGACGGCGATTGACCTCATAGATCAGCCGCGATTCCTCAAGATCGGGGTAGAGTTCGCGAACCTCCGCGATGATCGCGCCGGTGAGCGGCACCTTGCCCAGATCGTCCAGTGTGTAGGACCGCGCGCGGAACCCGTCGTCAATGTCGTGATTGTTGTAGGCGATATCGTCGGCCAGCGCCGCCACCTGCGCCTCCGCGCCCGGATAGCCCGCCAGCTCCAGATCGTGGCCGTCATTATAGGCTTTTAGCGCACGCGGCACGCCCTCCGCTCCAGCCAGCGGGCCATTATGCTTGGCCAGACCTTCAAGGGTCTCCCAGGTGAGGTTGAGACCGTCGAAACCGGCATATTTGCGCTCCAGCGCCGTGACCACGCGTATGCTCTGGGCGTTATGGTCGAAGCCGCCGAACCCGGTCATGGCGTCATCGAGCGCCTTTTCTCCCGCATGGCCGAAGGGGGGATGACCCAGATCGTGGGCGAGCGCGATCGCCTCGGCGAGGTCTTCGTCGAGCGCCAGCGTACGCGCTATTGAGCGTGCGATCTGCGC
>JADFHH010000452.1 GCA_022567275.1 Pseudomonadota bacterium
CAAACCCGAAATCGCGGTAAATCGACAACATCAGATCGTTGACCTTGACGCATTCTTCCGTGACCTGCTCGTGGGTACAAAAGATGTGCGCATCATCCTGGGTGAAATGGCGCACACGCAGCAATCCGTGCAGGGCGCCGGAAGGTTCATAGCGGTGGACTTTGCCAAATTCCGCAATCTTTATAGGCAGTTCCTTGTAACTCTTCAGACCATGCTTGAATATCTGCACATGGCCGGGACAGTTCATCGGTTTGCAGCAATAGACGCGCTCGTCGGGGGTTACGGTGGTGAACATATTCTCCCCGAATTTTTCCCAATGGCCGGATTTCTCCCACAGGGCCTTGTCCAGCATGTCCGGTGAATTCACCTCGGCATAGCCGGCGGCGTCCTGACGGCGGCGCATATAGTCGATGAGCGCCAGAAACAGGGTCCAGCCCTTGGCGTGCCAGAACACCGCGCCGGGCGCTTCATCCTGAAAATGATAAAGGTCCATCTCGCGGCCCAAACGGCGATGGTCGCGCTTCTCCGCTTCTTCCAGCATGGTGAGGTAAGCTTTGAGATCTTTTTCGGACGCCCATGCGGTGCCGTAGATGCGTTGCAGCATGGGGTTGTTCGAATCGCCGCGCCAATAGGCCCCGGCGATGCTCAGCAGCTTGAAGCCATTGCCAACCTTCGCGGTGGACGGCATATGCGGCCCGCGGCACAGATCGAACCACTCCCCCTGAGTGTAGATTTTAATGTCCTCGCCTTCGGGGATCGCATCGATCAGCTCGACCTTGTAGTCCTCGCCCTTGTCCGCAAAAACCTGTCTGGCCTTGTCCCGGGTCCAGACTTGTTTGGTGAAGGGCTGCCCGCGCGCGATTATCTCGCGCATTTTCTTTTCGATTTTGGGCAGGTCTTCCGGCGTGAATGACTCCGCGCGGTCGAAATCGTAATAAAAGCCGTTGTCGATGACCGGGCCAATCGTCGCCTGCGTACCGGGATAGAGTTCCTGCACGGCTTGCGCCATCACATGCGCCGCGTCATGGCGGATAAGCCCGAGGGCTTCAGGATCGTCGCGGGTGATGATCTGGATTGCCGCATCGCCCTCGATAGGGTCGGAAAGGTCGCTCAATTCGCCATCGACGACCATGGCCACAGCCTTCTTGCCGAGAGATTTTGCAATGGAGTCCGCGACCTGCGCGCCGGTGACGCCGGCGTCGAAATCACGCGAATTGCCATCGGGAAATGTCAGGGATAGCATGCGTATTCTCCTCTCAATCGCTGCACACCAGGCAGGTAAGATGGAATGTCCCGCTTGCGGGGACTTTTGACTGTGAACCTGGAAATGCGCGACTCCAGGGCGTGTTGTCAAGTTAGCGTTCGATATGCGCGCCGCTCCAGCGTCCATAGCGCCATGGCGCCCACCAGGGATGGCGCTCATGCTTCAGATCAGGCACCGGATCGAAGCCGCTCGCCCCCCAGGGCGAACAACGCCAAAGCCGTGAGAGAGCCAGCCAAAAACCCTTCCAGGGACCGTTGTCCTCGATGGCCTGTTCGGCATATTCCGAACATGTCGGCAGATAGCGGCATTCGCGCCCGGCGAATGCCGACAGGCTATAACGATAGAGCAGTATCGGGGCCTTGAGCATGCCGGTAATGATTGCGTTTCCTATTCTCATACGCCAAGTCGATCCAGCACTGCCAAGGCGACCATCAAATCCAGATGCGCGCCGCCCGCATTCTTGAACAGCGTGATGTCTTGCTCATCGAGGCGTCCTGGAACACTCCCCCCGACAAGGTCATAGAGATCGCCCAATATATCGCTTTCGGTAATGACCCCCGTCTGGAGCGGGGTGCGGATATCGCCAACCCCTTCAAGCGCTGAATCGCGGCAATCGACGAACAACCGGGCGCGGCGCATCGTTGCATCATCCGCTTCACGGGTATCGGGCGAAAAACTACCCACCAGATCGACATGGGCGCCTGGTTTGAGCCACTCCCCTTGCAGGATCGGCTGGTGCGCCATGGTCGCGCTCGAGACGATATCCGCCTGCCGCACGGCGTGTTCAAGATCGCTGGCCGTTTGCGCCGGGATGCCTTCGTCATTGAGCAAACGAACGCATTCCCGGGCACGGGCGGGGGTGCGGTTCCACACCAGGACTTTTTCCAGACCGGGCCGCGCCAGCAGATGCCCGCGCACCAGCCAGGGCGCGCCGCCGCCCGC
>JADFHH010000046.1 GCA_022567275.1 Pseudomonadota bacterium
CGGGTCGTAAATATCGCCTCGATCAGCGGCATGATCGGCAATCCGGGCCAGGCGAATTATGCCTCCTCCAAGGCGGGCTTGATCGGTATGACCAAGTCGCTTGCCCGGGAGGTGGCAAAACGAGGTATTACGGCCAATTGCATCGCCCCGGGATTTATCGATACGCCGATGACGTCGGTGTTGAATGAAAAGCAGATGGAGGCTATCGCCAACGCGATTCCGGCAAGCAATTTCGGCAAGCCGGAGGACATAGCATCGGCGGCGCTCTACCTTGCCAGCGACGAGGCGGGTTACGTAACCGGCCACACCCTTCACGTGAATGGCGGCATGGTCATGGTGTAGAATATTCGTAAAGCGAATGCGCATCATTTGGCGTGGTTTGGACCGCATAAGGGCCTTCTGGTCATTCAGAAAAAAGTGTGTTACGTAGCGGCCATTCTTTGGATAATCGGGGCAGCCAGCCGTCCAAATCCCGGGGCAACCAGCTTCGTGCTGGATTTTAAGGTATCGCAGCTTGAACTTGTCACCAGACGCGGTATGACCGGAATTAAGAACGACTATGGTGAGGCAATAATATGAGTGACGTTGCAAATCGCGTATGCAAAATCGTCGTGGAGCATCTCGGGGTAGAGGCGGACAAAGTGTCCGAAAAGGCCTCATTTATTGACGATTTGGGAGCTGACAGCCTTGATACCGTCGAATTGGTGATGGCCTTCGAGGAAGAATTCGGCTGCGAAATTCCCGATGATGCCGCGGAAACGATTTTGACCGTGGGCGACGCCGTGAAATTTCTCGAAAAGCACAGTTCCTAGACTTTTTTCGGCAGCGCCGGATTCCAGGACGCAAAGCTGAATATCCTCAAAGTCACCAATCTGGCAACATGCGGGGTGAACAGCGCCTCTCCCGGGCGCGGCCTGTATTCGGACCCTAACTCTGCGCCACCGCAACTGGTATGAATGATGATGCGACGTGTGGTCATTACAGGATTGGGACTTATTTCACCGCTTGGCTGCGAAGTTGAGGCTTCCTGGCAGCGCCTGATAGCGGGTGAAAATACCGCGCGCCGCGTTGAGTCGTTCGATGTGTCCGATCTGTCATGCCAGGTGGCGTGCGAAATCCCGCGCGGCGACGGGTCTAACGGTACGTTTAATCCCGGCGACTGGATGGAACCAAAGGATCAGCGCAAGGTCGATGACTTCATCATCTTTGGCGTGGCCGCGGCCAAGCAAGCCCTGGACGACGCGGACTGGCATCCGGATAATGATGAGGATCAGGCGCGTTCCGGCGTGCTGATCGGTTCAGGCATCGGCGGGCTGCAAGGTATCGAGAAAACCGCGCTGCTAATGGCGGAAAAAGGTCCGCGCCGGGTCTCTCCTTTCTTTATTCCCGGCTCTTTGATCAATCTGGTCGCGGGTCATGTCTCGATCCGTCATCAGCTCAAGGGACCCAACCATTCGGTGGTGACGGCCTGTTCGACCGGCTCCCATGCCATTGGCGACGCCGCGCGGCTGATCGCGCTGGACGATGCCGATGTGATGGTGGCCGGGGGCGCGGAGTCGCCGGTGTGCCGCCTGTCCATGGCCGGGTTTGCCGCCTGCCGGGCGCTTTCTACCCATTTCAATGACCAGCCGCAACGCGCCTCGCGCCCCTATGACGAAGATCGCGACGGATTCGTCATGGGCGAAGGGGCCGGTATTGTCGTGCTGGAGGAGCTTGAGCATGCACGCGCGCGCGGCGCGAAAATATATGGCGAAGTGATCGGTTATGGCCTCAGCGGTGACGCCTTCCACATTACCGCGCCCGCGCAATCGGGAGATGGCGCCAGGAGATGCATGACCGCGGCGATCAAGCGCGCCGGCATCGAACCTGCCGATATCGACTATATCAACGCCCATGGCACTTCTACGCCGATGGGCGACGAAATTGAACTGGCGGCGGTAGAACATGTCTTCGGCAATGCCGCGCGCAGGCTGACCATGTCGTCCACAAAATCGGCGATCGGTCATTTATTGGGCGCGGCCGGCGCGGTGGAGGCGATCTTTTCCCTGTTGTCCATCCGCGACAACATCGCCCCGCCGACGCTGAACCTGGACAAGCCATCGGTCGCGACGGTCATCGATCTTGCGCCGCATCAAGCGGTTGAGCGGGAAATCAATATCGTCTTGAGCAATTCCTTCGGCTTTGGCGGAACCAACGCCTCGCTCGTCCTGCGCCGTTTTGAGGACTAAGCTCCAGCACCTGACCGGCGCGGATACACACATTCCCTCCTTCGCCATCCGTCCTTTCGCCATATTTGGCATGGAACCTTTCGTGCTGAAACAGGTATAAACGCGATATGTCGAATCAAGGCGATTCACCGGAACCAGAACGTGTCGGCGCGGCGCTTGAATCGAGCGCCGTCATTGACGATTTGCAGGACAGTGCGCGGCCGCGCTCTCCTTCTGAAGTGCTTGAACCTGCCCGTGCGCCGGAGCCGCCGAGGGGGCGCAGGCGGCATCGTACGCATCCAGTTCTTGTCTTGATGAACGCATTAATGAGTTTGCTCGTAATCGGCCTGCTTGCTCTGGGCGGCCTCATCTATTACGCCAAAGGGGAGTTCGACAAGAAGGGGGCACTCGATCACACAACCATATTCGTCATCCCCAAGGGCGAGGGTGTCACTGCGATCGCGGAACGCCTGGAGCGTGAGGGTATCGTCAGTCACCGGCTCATATTCGTGGCCAGCGTGAGATATTTCAATGTGCAGGGAAAGTTGAAAGCGGGTGAATATGAAATACGCAAATTCTCCAGTATGCGTGAAGTTCTGGACAATCTGGTCGAAGGCCGTTCCGTGCTGCACAAAATCAGCCTTCCCGAAGGTTTGACCAGCGAGCAGATTGTCGTGCGATTGAATGCACATCAGCTGCTGCAAGGGGAAATCCCGGAGATTCCACCCGAAGGCTCTCTGCTTCCCGACACTTACAAATTCTCGCGCGGCATGACACGGCAGGATTTGGTTGACCGGATGCAAGCGGAACAACGCAAATTCGTTGCGCGATTGTGGAAAAATCGCCCGGACAACCTGCCGTATAAAACCCCTCGGGAAGCCATCATCCTGGCCTCGATCGTCGAAAAGGAAACCTCGCGTGCCGACGAACGCTCGCGCATTGCCAGCGTCTTTATCAATCGCCTGAGGAAGGGCATTCCGCTACAGTCGGACCCGACCATCATATATGGGCTAGCGGGCGGCAAAGGGTCTCTGGGCCGGGGCATATTGAGGAGTGAGCTTGCCAAAGAGACGCCCTATAACACTTACAAATTCAAGGGACTGACCCCAACGCCGATAGCCAACCCCGGCCGGGCGGCAATTGAAGCGGTGCTCAATCCCGCCAACACGAAGGATTTGTACTTTGTCGCCGACGGGACAGGTGGACACGCATTCGCGCAGTCTTTGGCCAAACACAATCAGAATGTTGCGGCGTGGCGCAAAATTGAACGCGGGCGCCGCGAGAAAGCCGAAGCCGAAGCCAGGGCCAAGGCTGCCGCGGAAGCAGCTGCCAGGGCGGAAAATGAGCCATTAGCGGATGAAACTGTCGCTGACGTGACCCCATCCATGCCAGCAGCACAGAGCGCGCCAGACGATGGTCTTCAGGGTCTGCGGGAAATTCCCGGATTTTCGGCGGATACCGCCCCGGGCGGCGTGAGCGGTTCTCTCATTGAGGAGCTGACCATTTCACTGCCGCCAGCCGATGGTAGCGTATCCATGCAATTTCCGATTGCTGAAACACCCATCGCCGATGCCGCGTTGCCGGTATCTCAAGCGTCCGGTACAGGCGGTGCGGACGCGACCCCTCCGCCGCCAAAACGCAAGCCGGCGCGCTGACACCCGGTTTCCTGGCACAATTTACTCTCTCGCCCAGAGGGGCGCGACTCGCGTATGGTGCGCCTGGAGGAGGGGCTGTTATCCGGCCCAGGCATGACACATGGCGCTAAAAAGCATGACCGGGTTTGCCCGCGGCGAAGGCCGTCTGGGTTCACATTCCTGGCAGTGGGAGGTGCGCACGGTGAATGGGCGAGGGCTTGATGTCCGCTTGCGCATGCCGCCTGGATATGAGGCTATGGAGCAAGCGGTTCGCGAGGCCTGCAAGAAGCGCCTGTCGCGGGGCAATTGTTCGCTGACGCTTGGCGTGCAGTGTGATGGCGGCGAGACAGGCGCCCAACTCAATGAGGAGATGTTCAAACAGGTGGTTCGCGCGGCCAAGCGCGCGGGCGAGCTCACGGACGCGGCGGCGCCGACGCTCGATGGACTGCTGTCCCTGCGCGGCGTGATTGAAACGGCGGAGCCGGAGGAAGATGACAGCGCCCAAAAAGCCAGGCAAGCGGCAATCCTGTCGGATTTGGAAGATGTGATTGGCAATGTTATCGCCGCGCGCAAGACCGAGGGCGCGCATATTGCATCTTCTCTCTCCGCTCATCTGGAAGAGATTGAAAACCTTGTTGGCACGATCGAGCGCGCCCCGTCACGCACGCCCGAAGCCATCGCGAAACGGTTACGCGAACGCCTTGAGGTGCTGCTGGGCGAAGCACCTCAGCTTGACGAACAGCGTTTGCACCAGGAGGCGGTTCTGCTGGCTGTAAAGGCGGACGTGATGGAGGAGATTGACCGGTTGAAAGCACATATGGAAGCCGCGCGCGAGCTGCTCAAGAGTGACAAGCCAGCCGGACGGCGGCTTGATTTTCTTACCCAGGAGTTCAACCGGGAGGCCAACACCATTTGCTCGAAATCGAATGATATCGATGTCACCCAGGCCGGACTGGCGCTCAAGGTGGCCATCGACCGGATGCGCGAGCAGGTGCAGAACATTGAGTAAGGGCGGGCTTGAGATCGGGCGGCGCGGCCTGATGCTGGTTCTGTCTTCTCCCTCGGGAGCCGGCAAGACCACGCTTGCACGCAAATTACTGGCAGCCGAGCCAAGCCTTGAGATGTCTGTATCCGTCACCACACGCCCCATGCGGCCGGGCGAAGCCGAGGGTAAGGATTACATTTTCATTTCGCCCGAAGCGTTCACCGCCATGCAGGACAGGGGGGACTTGCTCGAATGGGCGCTGGTGTTCGATAATCGTTATGGTACGCCCAAAGCACCGGTCGAACGTGCGCTCGAAAAGGGCCGCGATATTCTCTTCGATATTGACTGGCAAGGCGCGGAAAAGCTCACCAAGGCGGCCAAAGGCGACCTGGTGAGCGTCTTCATCCTGCCACCTTCCGCCGAGGCGCTGGAAACGCGATTGAAGGACAGGGCGCAGGATACGCCTGAGGTGGTGAAGCGGCGCATGGCCGGGGCATCCAATGAGATACAACATTGGGAGGACTATGATTATGTCATCGTCAACACCGATGTGGAGGGTTCCGTGCGGGAATTGAGATCGATTCTGGCCGCAGAGCGGCTGAAACAATCCCGGCGGACCGGTTTGAAAGAGTTTGTGCGCGGTATTCAGAAGAAACTTTAGCGGCTTTCCGCGTGCCAGCGGCGAGCCAGTGCGCAGAACTCGCTGACGCTTAGCGCTTCGCCGCGTAACATCGGGTTTATGCTAAGAGATTCCAACATTGTTTCAGGCTCTTGAAATAAACACTTAAGGCTGTTTCTTAGCATTTTCCGGCGCTGTGTGAATGCGGCTAATGCCACCTGTTGCAGGGCCGCGCATGAACCCGCCGGCTCAGGTTCCAGGACCGGCACGAACTCGACGAGAGCGGACTCCACTTTCGGGGAAGGTGTGAAGGCTTGGGGCGGCAGGGTGAGCAGCATGCGCGGTGTCGTGCGCCATTGCGTCAAGACCGAGAGGCGGCCATAGGTCTTGGTGTTCGGCGGCGATACCAGCCGCTCGGCCACTTCGCGCTGAAACATCAGCACCATCTTGTCATACCAGGGCGGCCAGGGCTCTGTGCACAGCCAGCGCGCGAGCAATTCTGTCGAGGCCCCGTAGGGGAGGTTGGCGACAATGCGCGCCGGGGAAGGGGCATGCGCGCCAAGCTCCATTTCGAGGGCATCGCCTCGCATAATTTCAACCCGGCCGGGATAATGCGCGGCAATCTGCTCCAGTGCGGGGAAACAGCGCGCATCGCGTTCGAGCGCGATGACTTTGGCCGCACCCTCAAGCAGCAGCGCGCGCGTCAATCCGCCGGGGCCGGCGCCGACTTCAACGACGCTGATCCCTTCCAGCGGGCCGGCGGCGCGCGCGATGCGCCGCGTCAGGTTCAAATCGAGAATAAAATTCTGCCCAAGTCCCTTGCGTGCCGTGAGGCCATGCATACGGATGACGTCGCTCAGTGGCGGCAGGCCATCGGGAGTCCCGTTCACGCGGCGGCCATTTTGCGCACCGCCAGGGCGTCCGCCAACTTCAGCGCTGTAATCAGGCTTCCCGGATTCGCGCCGCCACTGCCGGCAAGCTCATAGGCTGTGCCATGGTCCGGGCTGGTGCGTATGATTGGCAGACCGAGCGTCACATTCACGGCTTTGTCGAAGGCCAGTGTTTTTACCGGGATCAGCGCCTGATCGTGATACATCGCAATGATCGCATCATACCGGTTGCGCGTCCGCTCCTGGAAAAGCGCATCCGCCGGCAGCGGACCGGTCACATCGAGACCTTTTGCCTGCAATGTTACGATGGCAGGCGTAATCGTCTCACTCTCCTCGCACCCCAGCATGCCGTCTTCACCGGCGTGCGGATTGAGTCCGGTAACCGCGATGCGTGGCGTGGAAATGCCAAAGCAATCACGCAAATCCTGCACGGCGATGTCCACGGTCTCGACAATCAGCTCCTGGGTCAGGGCGCCGGGTACGTCCTTGAGCGGTATGTGCACGGTCGCCGGAACGACGCGCAAATCACCACATACTAGCATCATGACCGGACGCGGGGTCCCGTCTGACGTAGCGCAAAGCTCGGCCAGATATTGCGTATGACCGGGATGTTCGAACCCGGCCGCGGACAGTAGCTTTTTGTTGATCGGGTTGGTCACAACGGCTCGCGCCTTGCCCTTCCGCACCCAGTCGACACATGTATCTATGGCCGTAATGATTGCATCCGCGCATAGCGCATCGCCTATGCCGGGTTCTGTTTTCGTTGGCAATTGAACCGGAAAGACGGGTAGGGCGTGCGCAAACAACTCATGCACCCCCGCGGCTGCATCCACTTGTTCAATGGCGATATCCAGTCCCAGAATGCGTGCCCGCCCGGCGAACAGGTCCGGATCGCCCGCGACGACAAAGGGGGGAAGGGCGTTGGCGGCACGATCTGACCAGGCTTGCAGCGTGATGTCCGGGCCGATTCCCGCCGGGTCGCCCATCGACAGGGCGAGAGGAGTATCGAGCTGGTTTTTTGAATCAAACGACATCACGCGCCCGGGCCTGTGTGCATCATATTGCCGACAGATAAGCCCCTAGCGGTATTCCACGTAGGCATCCTGACGCAAGTCCCTGAGGTGCCGGCGCGCAAGAATATTATACTCCTGAGACAAGAGCTTGGAACGCACCTGCTGACGCTGCTCATCGTTTCGGGTGACCGAACGGCGTGAACACACGGCATACAACTCAATGCCGGAGGAGGTGATGAGGGGTGGCGTCATCTGGCCTTTCCTGGCGGAGAGCAGAACCGCGCGCGTGGGTTGCACGATTTTGCCGGCCGACTTGCGGCCGAGGGATTTTACTGTCGCCTTGCGCACTGGTTTCAAGAGTTCCGCAATATTTGCGCATGACCGGAATCGGGTTCTCAGCCTTTCGGCCTCTACCAGGCGGGCGGCGATGGCTTTTTGATCGGAACCATCGGGCAGTGTTAACTGGATTCGCTGTAGCTGAAATTCCGTGTCCTTAAATCCCGAAGATCGCTCTTCGCTGGAAATCACCTTGTCAACCTGCGACGCATTGACGGAAACCTGGCTTCTGAATTTTCGCTTGACCACCGCGCGCCATGCCATACGGGCGCGAATCTGCTGCTTCATGGTACTGACGTTTACACCCATCTGCGCAAGTGATGCAGTCAATTGTTTATCCGTCATCTTGTTGGATTTTGCCACGCCGGAGAACACTTTAGTGATTTTCGCTTCGGGGATGACGATGCCGTTCCTGTTCGCTTCCTGAAGCTGAATGCGCTCGGAAATGAGTTCATTAATCACCTTTTTACGCATTGCTGCACTGGCTTTGCGGCTGGTCGTCACCGTGAGGAACCGTATGCGCTGCGTTACGTCATAGTTCGTGATCGGTGAGTCATTCACCAGCACGACGATGGATTGCTCATTTTGCGCATAAACGTTATCCGTCCCGGTAAATCCAAGGCACGCAACGCAGATTATCGCGATAAACCGGTATCTGAACAGGGCCGAGATTTGCTTATTCCTTAAGCTGGCGCAGATCATTGTCTTGTTGCGGGTCTTACCCGGCGTTCAGGTCGAAGGCGCCCAGATTCTTGAACTCGAAGCGGATCATGACCGAGGTATTCGGTTCTATATCCCGGTCAGTTATGAATGTTTCTTCATAGGTGACTGTAAGGGCGAAGCAGTCATCGGCATATTTGATGCCGATCTCGTCCTCGATGCGTAGCGAGTTGGCTAAATCGTAACGGCTCTTGCCGACGAGCGACCAATATTTGGCAATCCTCAGAGAACCGCTTAGCTGTATTTCTTCGCGTTTTTCGGCGATGCCGAGCCC
>JADFHH010000453.1 GCA_022567275.1 Pseudomonadota bacterium
CCAGCATATGCCGCCGACCTTTACCGCCATCCTGGCGGAGCGTCTCGCACGCGCCTCGGGCCGTCCGGCCAAGGAAGGCGAAGACGGCGAAAACATCATTCCCGGCACAATATATGTGGCGCCAGGCGGCTTCCATATGTCGTTGGAGCAGGTGAACGGCGCATATGTCCTGAGCGTCAAGGATGGTCCGCTGATCAATTACTGCAAGCCATCGGTTGAACCGCTGTTTGAAAGCGTGGCCAGGATATATGGCCGTGCAACCCTTGCCCTTGTCCTCACCGGGATGGGAAATGACGGCGCCGGGGGGGCCACAATGATCGCCGATGCGGGGGGATCCGTGATCGCGCAGGACGAAGCGACCAGCGTTGTGTGGGGGATGCCCGCCGCCGCGTTACAGGCGGGTGCGTGCGCGGCGATACTGCCACTCGATGAAATAGGGCCAAAAACAAAAAATATCATTCAGGGAGTTTTTTCATGACGCCACAGGAATTTGACTATCTGCGTGAGTTTTTCGAGAAAAATTCCGGCCTGGCTCTGGCGGACGGGAAAGAATATCTCGTCGAATCGCGGTTGATGCCGGTGGCGAAAGAAGCTGGCATGGACTCGCTCTCTGAGCTTGTCGCCGCGTTGAAGTGCGCGGGCAGCGAGGATTTGCGCAACAAAGCCACTCAGGCCATGACCATCAATGAGTCGTTCTTCTTCCGCGACAAGACGCCGTTCGAGAATTTCAAGCAGATCATGGCGCCGGCCATGCTCGCGTCACCGCGTTCCGCCACCCGCTCCATGCGCATCTGGTGCGCGGCGGCTTCAACCGGCCAGGAGCCTTATTCCCTGGCTATCCAGATCAGGGAAATGGAAGATCTGCTGCGTGACTGGAATATCGACATCATCGCCACAGACATTTGCCAGGAGGTGCTGGAGAAGGCGAAAGCCGGTCTCTATAGCCAGTTCGAGGTTCAGCGCGGCCTGCCGATCCAGATGCTGGTGAAATATTTTCAGCAGACGGGCAGCCTGTGGCAGATCGATTCATCGATCCGCTCGATGGTGAAATACAAGTATTTCAATCTGCTGGACGATTATATGCCGCTTGGCACGTTCGACATGATCTTCTGCCGCAACGTGCTGATCTATTTCGCCCCGGAGACCAAAAGCGACATGCTGGCCCGTATGGCCAAGCGTTTGCGGCCTGACGGTTATCTGGTTCTGGGCGCGGCGGAAACAGTGGTCGGCATCTCGGATGCTTTCGCACCGGTTCCCGGCGCGCGTGGATTGTACGCCCTGAAACCGTCCGCAGCTTCGGCGGCGGCGCCTGTGGTAGCCATGGCACTCGGCGCCGGGTCCGCTTGAGGCTTTGAGCCCGTAATATACTAATTTGAATACCATTATTTATGATAGATTGGTACATGCGAAAGGAATGCGCATGACAAAAAACACATCTATCACCCTCGGCGATCACCTTGAAAACTTCATCAGCACACAAATTGGCACCGGACGATATGGTTCTGCAAGTGAAGTAGTACGTGCCGGATTACGACTATTAGAAGAACATGAAACCAAACTGCATGCCCTGCGCGCGGCCTTGATTGAAGGGGAGAAATCCGGCGTGGCGACTAACTTTAATTTCGATGGTTTTCTATCCCGCAAGCGGGCAGAAAACAGTGAGAAATGAAGCGCTTACTATTCTCTCCCGCCGCACAAGACGATATCGAAAAGATTTACGATTATACGCTGAAGATCTGGGGTATTATTCAGGCTGAGCACTATGTGAGCGACATTCGCGACACCTGTCGTGATCTTGCATCGGGGAAGCGCGAGGGGAGTGGCGCAAGCGCTATTCGGCCAGGCTACTTTAAGAAAACAAGCGGATCACATTTTATTTTTTATCGGCTTCCTAAACCTGGGATTATGGAAGTGGTCCGTATTCTCCACCAAAGAATGGACATCGAATCTCACCTATGATTTGAAACAAAAATTGGTAATGTTATTTCACGTTCCAAATTGGAGGTTATCCGAATTGCGGACGTGAAATTACCCGGCGAAATTCCGCACATCTCCACAAGCAAAGGGGCCCCGAAGGAGGCCCCTTTCATTCGTCCGGTAGTGCCCCGCTCGTTGCTCAGGCGGCTTCGGATTCATCCTCCGGGTCGCGCAGCACATAGCCGCGGCCCCACACCGTCTCGATATAGTGTCTGCCGTCGATGGC
>JADFHH010000047.1 GCA_022567275.1 Pseudomonadota bacterium
CCAGGGCCGCCATCTACTGGGTCGGGCTGACGATCATGCGCAGCGCCGAGCATAACGACAAGAGGCAGACGATGAACGAAATTTACCGCGAACGGGCATTCGTCAATGGGGTGCGCTATATCGATACCTGGAACGGGT
The DNA here is from genome assembly GCA_022567275.1 of Pseudomonadota bacterium. GTDB lineage: Bacteria > Pseudomonadota > Alphaproteobacteria > Rhizobiales > Methyloligellaceae > UBA2767. The sequence continues at coordinate 139 of JADFHH010000047.1, forward strand.
TCGCCGACCAGTTTGGCCGTTACAGCGCATTCGGTCCCGATCTGACCGGTCAGATCCGCCGCTTGCGCGCCGGTGACTGCGTTCAGTTCACAATTCGCGGCTACTCCAAGCTGGCGCATTTCGTGGAGCGGGAAATCCGCCGCGATATCCGTAAGGCGCGCTCCGAGCGCGACATCCCGCTGGCCGGCAACGAAGCCGAACAGGCGCGCGCCATGCGCCATTTGCGCCCGGCCCAGAGTCAAGCGGGCAATAGACTAACCAGAAAACCCGCTCAACGCTCGGCGGTCAAACGTGCGGAAATTCTCAAAGCCGCCAGCATAGCGGCCCGGCCATCTGTTCGCCTCGCGGCACTGCCCGCCGCGGACAGCACAGCGGCGGGCATCAAGCTGGCCCGGCCCGGCATCTCGGCGGCAGCGCTTGCCGCGCTTAGCGCGCGTTATTTACCGCTTGGCGAGGTGATTGCCGGAGACATTGCCGGCGGCTTGACGGCGCTGGCGTCAATCTCGCCCATCTCCGATTCCTCTCAGGCGGAAGCGATACAGCGCCTGCCGCTCTCGCAGCGGCCTTATTACCGCGTGTTCGTCAAGGGCGAGGAGTTAACGCCAAAACCCGGCCGCGCCGACGATTTCACCTGGCGGGGGGAGTCGACTAAAACCAGATAGCCGTCAGGTCCGGACCCTATTGCGAGCTACCCTACCAGTGCGGGCGTTAGTTGTTCCAGCGTCCTCCATTGTGCTACTTTCACGGCCAGCCGGGGAAGCCTGTCTGAGGAATCCCGGCTAAAAAAGGAAGGGTAGGAAATGAGTGAAAACAGTCGCGATCTGGTCGTCATGATTTGCCATGGAATTGACGATGAGCTTTCTTCGGTTGGATTCACCATCGCCAACGGGGGGATCACGGCAGGCCTTAAGGTGTCTATATTTCTGACCAGTTCGGGTGTCGATCTGGTGCGCAAGGGGGCCGCCGACGCGACCCACGTGCACCCGCTCGATCCATTGGCCGATTTGATGAAGGATTTCATGGCCCGGGGCGGCACGCTGTGGGCTTGCACCCCTTGCATCAAGGCGCGGGGCTACGAAGAGGACGACCTCATCGAGGGCACCGTGATCACGGGCGCGGCGCCGATGCATGCCCTCATCAAGGAGGGCGCCGCTACGCTGACCTTCTGAGAGCGGAATTCCGCACGTTGCATTGCACCCTCATCAACTTGAAAGTCCGCCCCGGAAGGGCGCGTCTTGAAAGCAACGGCCACGAGTCAGTCTCAATGCCCCGTGGTGCTCGGAAAAAATCGCCTGACCGTGGCCGGCAAATAAACCGTCGGTTAACCTCAAGCGGGGTGTAATGCCAGGCATGACCCATGGCGACGATCCACCCCTGGTCCTGATCGAATGGTTCGACAGCGGTCAGCCGATACCGGCCTGGCAATGGCTTTCGGAAATAAAGCCTCGCCGGCCGCATCGTTGCATCTCGGTCGGCTTTCTCGTGCAGGACGACGACAAAACGAAAACGCTCGCCCCCAATCTGGGAGCGAGCACTGGTGGTCATGATTGGGACCAGGCATCCGGCGTGACGACAATTCCCGCCACGGCGGTGCAGAAAATCGAACGCCTTATCTGTTCTGATTCGGCTCCGTCGGGTTCAGCCCCGTCGGCGATGTCGGGTTCGGCCCCGTCGCCTGTGTCTGGGCAGGACGCTGCGTAAGTGCCGACGCTGCCAGCGTCTTTATTTCCGCCTCTGTCAACGATCCGGGATTCTTCAGAGCCTTGGACGCAATTAAACCAACTTCCGCGCTTGTCGCTTCGTTTGTAGCCATGGTGGCCTCCATGTAGACGTCACCTCCGCCGTGGAGGTGATTCGTTTTTTCATTATAGCGTCGAGAGTTGCCGGAGTCCACAAATCAACCCCCGCGTGCATAGGCCTGCGCCTGAACATCGTGCCGGAACCGGGCAATCTCTATCAGGTGCGTCTTGGATAACACTGAAATTTCGGTCAGCGTCGTTCGCAGGCAACCACCGGTTGTGGCACATCAGAGCCGTGAGCGTGCTCGTATGATCCGTCGCGATGTGAAATCGAAACGGACTGTTGAGAAGCGCCTAAAGCTTCGTTTATGCGTAAAAGCGCCTCGCCGAGCCCGCGCCGCTAACACGGCAGATCGCTCGACCCCATCAGCAACACATCAATCGCGTGCGCCGCCTGGCGGCCTTCGCGGATGGCCCAGACCACCAGGGACTGGCCGCGCCGCATGTCGCCGGCGGCATAAATTTTCTTGCGCGATGTCTGATAGTTGCTCTCATCGGCAAGCACATTGCCGCTTGCGTCCAGCTCCAGTTCGAGCGTCTCGATCATGCCTTCATACACCGGGTGGACAAACCCCATGGCCAGCAGGACCAGCTCCGCCTCAAGCTCGAACGCGCTGCCCTTGACCGGTTTCATCCGTTCATCGACGCGCACGCAACAAAGCCGCTCCAGCTTGCCGTCGCGGCCCTCGAATTTTGTCGTCATTACGCTCCAGTCGCGCTCCGCCCCTTCCGCCTGCGAGGAGGAGGTTCGCAGCTTCAGCGGCCAGTGCGGCCAGATCAGGGGCTTGTCCTCCTGCTCGGGCGGTTTTTCGAGAATTTCTAGCTGCGTCACCGACAGCGCGCCCTGGCGGAACGAGGTGCCGATACAGTCGGAACCGGTGTCGCCGCCGCCGATGACGATGACATGCTTGCCACTCGCGGAAATGGGTTCAACGTCGCCCTGCGGCTCACCAGAAACATGGCGGTTTTGCTGCGGCAAAAACTCCATGGCGAAATGCACGCCTTCAAGCGCGCGGCCCTCGATCGGCAAATCGCGCGAGTGCTCCGCGCCGCCCGCCAGCAGCACCGCGTCATGGTTTTTTTCCAGATCGCCCGCCGGTAAATCCACGCCGATATGGACGCCCATGTGAAATGTGACGCCCTCGGCCTGCATCTGTTCGGCGCGCACATCGATCATGTGTTTTTCCATCTTGAAATCGGGAATGCCGTAGCGCAGCAACCCGCCCGGGTGCGCGTGTTTTTCATACACATGCACATCGTGGCCGGCGCGCGCCAGTTGTTGCGCCGCCGCCATGCCCGCTGGCCCCGAGCCGACTATGGCAACACGTTTCCCCGTGCTGGTTTCGGGCGGTTGCGGCGTAACCCAGCCATTGGCTAGCGCCTTGTCGGCGATGGCGCATTCGATGGTCTTGATGGTCACCGGCACATTGTCGATGTTGAGCACGCAGGCTTCCTCGCATGGCGCGGGGCAGATGCGGCCGGTGATTTCGGGAAAATTGTTGGTCGAGTGAAGGTTTCGCGCGGCCTCTTCCCAGTCGGAATTGTAAACCAGATCGTTCCAGTCCGGGATCTGATTATCGACCGGGCAGCCGGTCATACAATGGGGAATGCCGCAATCCATGCAGCGCGCCGCCTGACGCTTGAGGCTCGGATCGTCCAGCGGGATGACGAATTCCTTGTAGTCGCGCATCCGGTCGCCGGCGGGCAGAAATTTTCTCTCCTGACGGTCGATCTCCAGGAAGCCGGTTACTTTGCCCATGCGCTATTTTCCCCCGCGCAGGCCGATTTCGAGCTCGTCGAGGCCGGTTGTATCGGCTTCCTGATGTTTCGTCATTTCCTCCAGGGCGCGGCGGTATTCGACCGGCATGATTTTTACGAATCTGGCCAGCGACGCCTCCCAGTCTTCAAGCAGCTGACGCGCGCGCTCGGAGCCGGTGTAGTGCAGATGGTTTTCAATCAGCTGGCGCAGGCGTTCTGAATCGAAGCGCGTCATGTCGCTCAGGACATCCACCAGCCCGTGGCTTTCCAGATCGCCGCCTTGATGGGCCAGCCGTTCCATGCGCTCGCCCTGCGCCTGTACCGGCGCCAGATCGACCATCGCCATGTTGCAGCGGCGTTCGAAATCTCCTGCCTCGTCCAGCACATAGGCGATGCCGCCCGACATGCCGGCGGCGAAATTGCGCCCCGTGGGGCCCAGCACCACCACCACGCCGCCGGTCATATATTCGCAGCCATGATCGCCCGCGCCCTCGACAATGGCGATCGCGCCGGAATTGCGCACCGCGAAGCGTTCCCCGGCGATGCCGCGGAAATAACACTCGCCACTGATGGCGCCATAGAGCACCGTGTTACCGACGATGATGCTCTCTTCCGGCACGAAGCCGCCGTTCTTAGGCGGCCGCACGACGATGCGCCCGCCGGACAAGCCCTTGCCGACATAGTCATTGGCCTCGCCTTCGAGGTCCAGCGTGACGCCGTTGGCGAGCCAGGCGCCAAAGCTCTGCCCGGCGGTGCCCTTGAGCGCGATATGGATGGTGTCTTCGGGCAGTCCTTCATGGCCATAGCGCTTGACAAGCTCGCCCGACAGCATGGCCCCGGTGGTCCGGTCGGTATTGTTGATGCTGAATTCCATTTTGACGGGCGTGCCGTCTTTCAGCGCGTCTTTGGCTCCTTTGATGAACTTTCGGTCGAGAATCTTGTCGATGCGGTGGATCTGGCGTTCGCAGTTGAACAGGGCCACGTCATCACCGACGTCCGGCTTGTAGAACAGGCGGGAAAAATCGAGGCTGTGCGCTTTCCAGTGTTCTATGACCTCGCGCTTGTCGAGGCACTGGGTCTGGCCGATGAGATCCTCGAATTTTGTAAACCCCATATCCGCCATCAATTCGCGCACCTCTTGCGCGACGAAGAAAAAATAATTGATGACGTGTTCGGGCGTTCCGGTGAAGCGCCGGCGCAGCACCGGGTCCTGGGTGGCGATGCCGACGGGACAGGTGTTCAGGTGACATTTGCGCATCATGATGCAGCCCGAGGCAATCAGCGGCGCGGTGGAAAAGCCGAACTCATCGGCGCCCAGAATCCCGCCGATGACGACATCGCGTCCGGTACGTATGCCGCCATCGACCTGCACCGCGATGCGGCCGCGCAAATTGTTTTCAACCAGCGTCTGCTGGGTTTCGGCAAGGCCGATTTCCCATGGGCTTCCGGCATGTTTGATGGAGGTCAGGGGGCTGGCGCCGGTGCCGCCCTCGAAACCTGAAATGGTCACATGGTCGGCGCGCGCCTTGGCCACCCCCGCCGCCACCGTGCCGACGCCAACCTCCGACACCAGCTTCACCGAAACATCGCCCTGCGGGTTGACGTTCTTGAGATCGTAAATGAGCTGCGCCAGATCCTCGATGGAATAGATGTCGTGATGCGGCGGCGGCGAGATCAGCCCGACGCCGGGGGTGGAATGGCGCACTTTTGCGATCACCGCATCGACCTTGTGACCCGGCAGCTGTCCGCCTTCGCCGGGCTTTGCCCCTTGCGCCATCTTGATCTGCATCATGTCGGAATTGACCAGATATTCGGTCGAGACGCCAAAACGCCCGGACGCCACCTGCTTGATGGCCGAGCGCATGGAATCGCCATTGGCCTGGCGCTTGTACCGGTCGCGCTGTTCGCCGCCTTCGCCGGTGTTCGATTTCGCCTTCATGCGGTTCATGGCAATCGCCAGATTGGTGTGCGCCTCGCGCGAAATCGAACCGAAAGACATGGCCCCGGTGGCGAAGCGTTTGACGATTTCGGATGCCGGTTCCACGTCATCCAGGGACACCGGTTTGCGGCCCAAATCGCCCGCTTTCTTAATCCTGAACAGGCCGCGGATGGTGAGCAGTTGGTGATCCTGCTCGTTGATGCGTTTGGCATAGTCGCGGTATTTATCAGCCGAATTGCCGCGCACCGCGTGCTGCAGATCGGCGACCGCATCCGATGTCCAGGCGTGGGCCTCGCCGCGCAGGCGCAAGGCATATTCGCCGCCCACATCGAGGGCGTTGCGGTAGATCGGGGCATCGGAGAAAGCCAGGCGGTGGCGCTCCACGCTTTCGCGCGCAATCTCGATGAGTCCAACGCCTTCCACCTGGGTGTGGGTGCCGGTGAAATATTTGGCGACAAAGTCGCTGTGCAGGCCGACCGCGTCGAATATCTGCGCTCCGCAATAGGACTGATAGGTGGAAATGCCCATTTTCGACATCACCTTCAATATCCCCTTGTCGATCGCCTTGATGTAATTGTCCTGCGCCTCCTTGGGCGAAAGATCTTCGCCCAGAGCATCGCGCACATCCTCAAGCGACTCGAAAGCGAGATAGGGGTTGATGGCTTCCGCGCCATAACCGGCCAGGGTGCAGAACTGGTGCACTTCATGGGCTTCGCCGGTTTCGACCACAAGCCCGACCGAGGTCCGCAAACCCTTGCGGATCAGATGGTGATGAACCGCCGAGGTGGCGAGCAATGAGGGGATCGGCACCGCCTCGGCGCTCACCCCGCGGTCCGACAGCATGATGATGTTATAGCCCTCGCCGACGGCTTTTTCGGCAGCTTCGCACAGGCTCTCCAGCGCCGGCTCCATACCTTGCGCGCCGGTTTCGGCGGCATAGGTTATGCCAAGGGTGATGGTGCGGAAATCATTGTCCGCGATTTCGCCGATCTGACGGATTTTTTCCAGCCGGTCATTGTGCAGAATGGGCTGCGCCACTTCCAGCCGTTTCAGCTTTGAGGTTCCTTCAAGATCGAGCAGGTTGGGGCGCGGACCGATGAAGCTCACCAGCGACATGACCAGCTCTTCGCGGATCGGGTCGATCGGCGGGTTGGTGACCTGCGCGAAATTCTGCTTGAAATAGGTGTGCAGCAGTTTCGGGCGGTTGGACAGAGCCGAGATCGGCGTGTCGGTGCCCATCGAGCCAATCGCTTCCTGCCCCACATGGGCCATCGGCGCCATCAGGAATTTCAGGCTCTCCTGGGTATAGCCAAAGGCCTGTTGCCGGTCGAGCAGGGCGACATTCGTGCCCGGCGCCGGCTGACCGGTATCGGGCAAATCGCGCACGCGAATCTGGCCGCGGTCGAGCCACGACTGGTAGGGATGGGCGTTCGCCAGTTCCGCCTTGATTTCCTCATCGGAGATGATGCGGCCCTTGGCCAGATCGATCAGCAGCATTTTTCCCGGCTGGAGCCGCCATTTGAGGATGATGTTTTCTTCCGGCACCGGCAGCACACCGGCTTCCGACGCCATCACCACCAGATCGTCGCTGGTGACGAAATAGCGCGCCGGGCGCAGGCCGTTGCGGTCGAGCGTCGCGCCGATCTGAAGCCCGTCGGTGAAGGCGACGGAAGCCGGGCCGTCCCACGGCTCCATCAGCGCGGCGTGATATTCGTAGAACGCGCGGCGCTTGTTATCCATCAGCGGATTGCCGGCCCAGGCTTCGGGGATCAGCATCATCGCCGCATGGGCCAGCGAATAGCCGCCCTGGACGAGGAATTCCAGCGCATTGTCGAAACACGCCGTGTCCGACTGGCCGTCATAAGAGATGGGCCACAGTTTCGAGATGTCATCGCCGAACAGATGCGTGGAAACCGACGCCTGGCGCGCGGCCATCCAGTTGAGGTTGCCCCGCAGCGTATTGATCTCGCCATTATGGGCGATCATGCGGTAGGGATGGGCCAGCTTCCAGGACGGGAAGGTGTTGGTCGAGAACCGCTGATGCACCAGCGCCAGCGCCGAGACGAAATTTTCTTGTGTCAAATCCCTGTAATAGGGTTCGAGCTGGTCGGCGAGGAACATGCCCTTGTAAACGATGGTGCGGCAGGACAGCGACACGATGTAAAACCCGTTGTCGCGGCTATTGGTTTCGCTAAAGATCGTGTTGGAAATGACCTTGCGCAGCAAATAGAGCCGCCGCTCGAATTGCGCATCGTCCGCCATGCTCTGGCTGCGGCCAATAAACACCTGATCATGGCGCGGCTCGGTATCGATCACCGTGTGCGACAGGCAGCTATTATCAACCGGCGCCTCGCGCCAGCCCAGCAGGCGATGTCCTTCCCCTTCAATCTCGCACTCGACTATTTCGCGGTAATGCGCGCGCAATTCCGCGTCTTGCGGCATGAAGATGTGCCCGACGCCATAGCGGCCCGGTTCGGGCAGATCGAACCCGAGGGCGGCGCATTGCTGGACAAAGAATTCATGCGGAATTTGCACCAGCATGCCCGCGCCGTCGCCCGCGCGCGGATCGGCGCCGGTGGCGCCGCGATGTTCGAGATTGTTGAGAATCTCGATTCCCTTGGTGACGATATCGTGCGACTTTTGGTTCTTGAGATGGGCGATAAAACCAACGCCGCACGAGCCATGACCCAGCGCCGGGTCATACAGGCCTTGCGGTTTGCCGTTCAGCTTTTTGCTCGTATCGCGCAACGTGTATCCCTCGCTTGCCAATACCGTCTTGTATCACTTCAGGCGCAATCCGCAGCCTGTCCCCCTGCCGCTTTTTATGGCTGGGAACCGTGCGTGCAAGACTGCTTCTGAGGCCATATGCACCAGCGGTGAGCCGGTGGCCGGCACGCTTGCGGTGTGCCGAATGCCTGGCGGGTTCGCATTCCCCCGCCTTCGTGGTGCTGCGAGTCCAGCATTTCCGCCGCATTGGAACGGAAGCTGCCGCAAATGGACCGGCGCCCGGGTGCAAAGGGGCAGTAACGCTGTCCT
>JADFHH010000048.1 GCA_022567275.1 Pseudomonadota bacterium
CGCGCCTGCGGCCAACCCGCCGCATGAACATCGAAGCGGGAACCGTGGCGATGAGCGTGCCCAGCACATAGGCTGTCACCGGAAAGGTGGCCAGCGATTTGTCATCCGCCAACATATATCCGGCGAGACCGCTCACCGTAATCTGAATGGCGGCGCCGGTCATATAGAGCGCTTGCGCCACGGACAGCACAAATGTATTTCGCCGGGCGCGCGCATCGTCCCCCGGCGTGTGTTGCTCAGTCGGGTTGTTCTTCGTCATGTCATTAAATTCCGGCGAATATCCGGCTTAAAAATGTTCGTAGCCTTGGTGCTCCAGATGCAGGGGCTGGCCGTCTTTGCCCGCGACTTTCACGCCATCGCGTTGCGCACTTATATGGCCAATACATGTGATTTGTAGCCCCGCCGCACGGCAATCCTGTTCAAATGATTGCGTCGCCTCTTCCGGCACGGTCATGAGGATTTCATAATCGTCGCCGCCGGCGATGACCGCACCAAGGCGCCCGGGCTCTTCTGCAAGCCAGGCGGAAGCCGCGCCGGACAGGGGAATGTCGGCGGCCCTGAGGGTCCCGCCCACGCGCGATGCTTTACAGAGCTTGGCGAAATCACCGGCGAGACCGTCGGAAATATCCATCGCCGCGCTGGCGTGATCGCGCAAGACTTTTATCGCTTGCAGGCGCGGTCGCGGGCGCCAATAGCGTTTTTGCAAATGCGCCTTGTGTTGTTTGGACAGATTGCTTTGTTCCCCTTGCAGCAGCGCCAGACCCAGCACGCCGTCGCCAATGGTGCCGGTCACATAGACGCGGTCTCCGGGTTGCGCGCCCGCACGGTGCACCATGCCCCCGGACGGCACCAGGCCTATTGCCGTAATTGAAAGCGCGACAGGCCCGGGCGTGCGCACCGTGTCGCCGCCAAGCAGCGTACATGCCATATCGGTTTGCGCCTCGGCCAGTCCCGCGCTCAGCCCTTCGAGCCATTTATCATCCGGCGTCCCGGGAAGCGCGAGGGAGAGAAGATAAACGCTGGGAGCGGCCCCCTTGGCGCAAAGATCCGACACGTTGACGCCGAGCGCCTTGTAGGCGATGTCCCGCGGCGCGGTATCTTCAAGAAAATGCACGCCGGCGACACTCATGTCGGTGGTTACGACAAGCTCATGTCCTTGGGGAGGGTGAACCAGACCGGCATCGTCGCTCAGCCCAAAAGCTCCCGGCGTTCCGGCCGCCAATGGTGCGAAATATCGCTGAATGATATCCGTTTCGCCGCCGGCCCTAGCCATCGCTTGCCTGCTCGAACTCATTCGCGCGGCGCGCCCGCGCCAGCTTGTCGAGAATGCCGTTCACGACTTTGGGTTCCTCGCCGTCGAAAAACGCATGGGCGATGTCGAGATATTCATTGATGACCACCTTGGCGGGCACATCCTCCCGCATCGTGATCTCATAGGCCGCGGCGCGTAATATCGCGCGCAGGATGCTGTCGATGCGCGACAAATGCCAGCCCTGCGCCAAATGGTCGTCGAGCACCGGATCGATGCTGCGCTGTTGCTTGACCACGCCAAGCACAAGATCTTCGAAAAATTCTCCATCTGTCGTATCGGCGCCCGATGTCTCGGCAGCCTCGTCCAGCCGGTGATCGAGAAATTCGCGAATCACCTGATTGGCGTCGGTGGCCGCCATATCCATTTGATAAAGAGCCTGAACGGCGGCGAGGCGGGCCGCGGTTCTGGACGCCGATCTTGGGGCGCTCACCGCGACGCCTTGCGCCCGAATTCAAGCCCCAGCTTGATAAGCTCGGCACATGCCCGGGCCGCGTCCCCGCCTTTGTTCCTGGCCTCCACGCTGGCGCGCGCCCACGCCTGGTCGCGATTGTCGACCGTAACAATGCCATTGCCGATGGGCAGCGAATGGGTCACGCCAAGATCGATTAACTTGCGTGCGGAATCTCCAGCGACAATGTCATAATGAGACGTCTCGCCGCGAATGACGCAGCCCAATGCCACGCATCCCTGATGCCGGGCTTTTGGGCCGAGAAGTCCAGCGGCTATCGCCGCACTCAAGGCGAGGGGAATTTCCAGCGCGCCGGACACCCCCACCCGCTCAAAGCCAATGCCGCGCTGGCGCAACTCCCCGGTTGCGCCGCGTGCAAGCTCGTTCGAAATATCTTCGTAAAACCGCGCCTCGATGATGAGTATGGACGGGGCCTGCTCCGCCATGGCGATCACCTATTCCAGTCTACGGTGGTCGATAATGCGCAATCCGTAGCCTTCGAGGCCGACCACTTTGCGCTGCGGTGAATTGCTGAGCAGCACCATGTCGCGTACGCCGAGATCATGAAGGATTTGCGAACCGATGCCGATTTCCAGCAACCGCTTTTGTGGCGCATCGCTATCCTGAACGTCCCCGGATTCAGGCTTCAGCATATCGGATATGGTATTCGGCAGGACATCGCGTATCAGGACGAGGACCCCCCGTCCCTCTTCGGCAATCACCTCCATCGCCTTATGCACGAGTGATTTTGCATAGCCCTCGTCATTCACGCCGATCACATCGCTAAGCGTATTGCAGGCATGAACCCGCACCAGGACCGGCCCGCCGTTCGACAAATCTCCCTTGACCAGCGCGATATGTTCTTCAACGGGCTCAACCGTCGTGCGGTAGACCCGCATGTCAAAAGCTCCGCCATAGGCGCTTGTCACCTGTTTCTCGGCCACGCATTGCACAACAGAGTCATGCTTGCGCCGATAGGCAATCAAATCGGCGATGGTCGCGACCTTGAGATCGTGCAGTTGTGCAAAGGCAATCAGATCCGGCATCCGCGCCATGGTGCCGTCGTCATTCATAATCTCGCAGACAACCCCGGCCGGATACAGCCCGGCGAGCCGCGCCATATCGACCACCGCCTCGGTGTGCCCCGCGCGCATCAATACGCCGCCTTCGCGCGCGATGAGCGGGAAAATGTGACCCGGCGTTGAAATATCGTCCTGACCGCGCGTGGCATCGATGGCGACGGCGATCGTTCGCGCCCGGTCATGGGCGGACGTGCCGGTGGAAACGCCCTCGCGCGCTTCTATGGACACGGTGAAAGCCGACTGGTGACGCGCCTGGTTGTGGCGCGCCATGAGATCGAGATTGAGTTGCCTGGCGCGCGCGCCGGTGATGGCCAGACAAATAATACCGCGGGCATGTTTGGCCATGAAATTTATGACATCGGGCGTCGCCATTTGCGCCGGCACGACCAGATCACCTTCATTCTCCCGGTCTTCCGCGTCCACGAGCACGAACATGCGTCCGTTGCGCGCATCTTCGAGCACTTCTTCGATGGAAGAGAGAAAGCTCGTATCGGGATTTTGCTCAGCTACGCTCATGCGCTTGGCCTCCTAATGTCCTGTGTCCATCATCCTTGCCACATACCGGGCCAGCAGGTCCACTTCCAGATTAACTTTATCTCCGCACCCCAATTCGCCCCACATGGTGGCCGCGAGGGTATGCGGTATGATATTGACCCCGAAGCGTATGCCCTCAACCTCATTAACCGTCAGCGATACGCCGTTCAGGGCGAGCGATCCTTTGGGCGCGATAAATCGCGCCAGCGCGTCGCCCGCCTCAAGCCCGAAGCGCAGCGAGTCGCCGTCCGCATCCCGGCTGAGAATCGAGGCTACACCGTCCACATGACCGGCGACCATATGACCGCCCAGCTCGCTGGACGGCGTCAGCGCGCGTTCCAGATTGATCCGCCGCCCCGGCATCCAGGCGCCCAGCGTGGTCTTCGACAGGGTCTCGTTGGACACGTCAACCGAGAAAATGGACGTGAAATCACCTGAACCAGCTTCTATACTCGTCAGCGTCAGGCAACATCCGTCACAGGCGATGGATGCGCCAATATGCGTCTCGCGCAGTTCATAGCCGCAGGCAATCCGCAATTTGCCATTGTCAACGGCCAGCACTTCGCCAATATCCGTAATCAGCCCTGTGAACATTGCAAAAATCCTATCCGTCCGTGCGGCGATAAACCGTCAGCGTATCGCCCCCGAGCTTGCGCGCCGGGGAGGCCGCGAATGAGGTAGCTTCTTGCAGCGCTTTCAGACCGTCGCGTGCCAGCGCGTCAAGCCCCCCTGCCCCAACCGGCTCCGGCCCTTGATAGACATAAACCTCATCCACCAGATTGGCACTCCAGAAACTCTGCGAAATGTGCGGCCCGCCCTCTATGAGCAAGCGGGTGATGCCGCGTTCGCCGAGCGCTGTCAGGACGCCGTGAGGATCAAGACCACCCTGGCGGGACGATGCACATGGGATAACTTGCGCCCCCTTGTCGATGAGAGTTTGCACAAGTTTTTCCTCAACCGCTTCACTGCAACAGACCCATAGCGGAGCGTCATTCAGGGACGCCATCAGCTTTGTTTTGTCCCCCAGCGACAAATGACTGTCCAGGACAATGCGCACCGGCGATCTTTCCGCCATGCCGGGCAGGCGGCAAGTGAGCGCCGGGTCATCGGCCGCGACCGTGCCGCGGCCAACCAGAATGGCGTCGGCGCGCGCGCGCAATAAATGACCATGGGCGCGGGCTTGCTCGCCGGTTGTCCAGACGGGCGCGCCATCGCCTTTTGCGATCAGGCCGTCGGCGCCCACGGCGAGTTTGAGCTGCACCAGCGGCCTGTGTTGCGTGATCCGGAGACGATGCCCCAGCGACAGATGGCGCCCATCCGCGGCGAGTACGCCCTCGGCAATTTCGATTCCCGCCGCGCGCAAGTTAGCGATGCCTTTGCCAAAAACCCTTGGGTCGGGGTCGGCGGCGCTACACACTACGCGTGCAATCCCGGCTTTGATGATTGCGTCCGTACAAGGCGGCGTTTGCCCATGATGAGCGCAGGGTTCCAGGGTCACATAGAGCGTACACCCGCGCGCGCGCGCTCCAGCCTTATCAAGCGCAACACGTTCCGCGTGGGGGCGTCCGCCGGGTCTGGTCCAGCCGCGCGATATAATCTCCGACCCGTCACCGGGGCGCACAATTACGGCCCCGACAGCCGGATTGGGCCAGCTCCGCCCCAGGCCGCGGCGCGCCAGCGCCAGTGCTCCTTGCATGAACGTCTCATCTGAGCTGGACATGGAAACCCGATTTTTTACCGGCGCTACGCCTGGCCGTCGTCCCTGGCATCCAGATCATCGCCGGCCAGTTCACCGAGCAGGGCCTCGAAGTCGCGCGCCTCGCGGAAATTCTTGTAGACCGAGGCAAAGCGGACATAGGCCACATCATCAAGCCCCCTGAGCCCTTCCATGACCAGATGGCCAATGGTCTCGGACTTGATGTCGTTTTCGCCCATGTTTTCAAGACGGCGCACGATTCCGCTGACCATGCGCTCCACGCGTTCGGGATCGACCGGGCGTTTGCGCAGAGCGACCTGCAGCGATCGCATCACCTTGTCGCGGTCGAAGGGCGCGCGCCGGCCATTCTTTTTCAGCACCGTCAATTCGCGCATCTGGACACGCTCGAATGTGGTGAAACGGCCACTGCAATCGGTGCATATACGCCGTCTGCGGATCGCCGCATGATCCTCCGAGGGACGCGAATCCTTCACCTGTGTATTGGTACTTCCGCAATATGGGCAGCGCATTTTTGGGGCTATGCTCCTGTCGTGTAGATGGGGAAACGCCCGCACAATTCGAGCACCTTGTCCTTTACGCCCGACTCGGTTGTGGCATTCGACTCTGGGCCATTGGCCGCCAGTCCGTCCAGTACTTCGAGGATCATTTCCCCGATTGTCTGAAATTCCGCGACGCCAAACCCGCGCGTCGTCCCGGCCGGCGTTCCCAGCCGGATGCCCGATGTCACCATCGGCTTTTCAGGATCGAAGGGTACACCATTCTTGTTGCATGTGATGTTGGCGCGTCCCAGAGACGCCTCGGCGTCCCGGCCTGTCAGCCCCTTCGGCCGCAGATCGACCAGCAGCAAATGTGTATCGGTGCCGCCCGATACCAGATCGAGGCCGCCGGCGAGCAAAGTGTCGCCGAACGCGCGCGCATTTTCCACCACCGCTTGCGAATAGAGCAGAAAAGACGGTTGCAGGGCCTCATGAAAGGCGACCGCCTTGGCGGCTATGATATGCATGAACGGCCCGCCCTGCATGCCGGGAAAGATCGCCGAATTTATCTTCTTTGCAATGTTCTCGTCATTGGTGAGGATAAGGCCGCCGCGCGGACCGCGAAGCGTTTTGTGCGTGGTGGATGTGACGGCGTGGGCATGGGGCAACGGGCTTGGATGCACGCCCGCGGCCACCAGCCCCGCGAAATGCGCCATATCGACCATTAAACAGGCGCCGGCGGCATCGGCGATTTCCCTGAAACGGGCAAAATCTATGATCCGCGGATAGGCCGAACCGCCAGCGACAATGATCGTCGGCTTGTGCTCTTGCGCCAGCTTCGCGACTTCGTCGAAGTCGATGAGATGATCGTCGCGGCGCACGCCATATTGCACGGCGTTGAACCATTTACCGGACTGGTTGGGCGGCGCGCCATGGGTCAGATGACCGCCCGCGGCAAGGCTCAGGCCCAAGATGGTATCCCCCGGTTTGGCGAGCGCCATATAGACGCCCTGATTGGCTTGCGAACCGGAAACCGCCTGCACATTCGCGAACCGGCAATCGAACAGCTGCTTCACCCGTTCGATGGCCAGGGACTCGGCGATGTCGACATGCTCACAACCGCCATAATAGCGCTTGCCGGGATAGCCTTCGGCATATTTGTTGGTCAGCACCGAGCCCGCCGCTTCCAATACGGCACGCGAGACGATGTTCTCCGATGCAATCAGTTCAATTTCGTTTTGCAGCCGTCCAAGTTCACCCTGGATCGCGGCCCGGATTTCCGGGTCGCTTTGGGCGATGGAACGCTCAAAAAAACCAGGCACACGGATTTCTGTTCCGGCGTCATCTGCAATCGCCATGTGAGCGCTCCTCTTATTTTTGGGCTAAAACAGCAGCCAATTCCGCATGGTCCGCCGCAATCAAAATCGCGCCCACTTACCACATGTTTTCACGCGATACCACGGATAGCCGAATTTTGTGCCACACAGACTTCAATCGGGTATTATTACGCGACGAAAGGATGCTGGAAAAATACTAGTCCCATGACCGAAATTCTCGACTCCGCACAAGACATCGCCACGCAGATCCCCGACGGCGCGCTGCTCGCCCTGCCGCCGGAATACGCGCCCTGCTCCATGGCCGGCATCCGTGCGCTGGTGCGGCGCGGGGCGCGGGACTTGCGCCTGCTCTCCGTTCCGCAATTTGGCTTTCAGGCTGAGCTGCTGATTGGCGCGGGTTGCGTGGCTGAAGTGGAAAGCGCGGGCGTCACGCTCGGCGAGCAGGGACTTGCGCCGCGCTTTACCGACGCCATAAAAAAACGAAAAATCATTATGCGGGACAGCACATGCCCGGCCATTCACGCGGCTCTGCAAGCAAGTGAAAAAGGCATTCCCTTTATGCCGCTGCGGGGGCTTATAGGCAGCGACATCTTGGCGCGCCGGGACGATTGGCTTATTGCCGGCAACCCGTTTGGCGATAACGACCCGATTGTGCATCTCCCGGCCATCCGTCCCGACGTGAGCCTGATTCATGCGGCCAGGGCCGACGCTAACGGCAATGTGTGGATTGGCGTAAGCCGGGAGGCGATGCTCATGGCGCATGCGTCAGCCGCCACCTACGCAACTGTCGAAGAAATTGTCGAATTTGACTTGCTCCTGGACCCGCAAACCGCGCCGGGCACGATACCGGGCCTTTACATCACCGCTATCGCCCGCGCGCAAAAAGGCGCCTGGCCGCTCGGCGTCCCCCATCTTTATGAGCGCGACCATGAGCATCTGGCGCTTTACGCGCAAATGGCGCGCAGCCAGGACGGCTTCGACGCCTATACCGATCAATGGGTCATGCAACGGACCGCCGCTGAATGAGCGACGCGCGCACGGAAGAAATAATGATCGCGGCCATTGCGCGCATGCTTTCGGGCCTGTCCCATGTGACTGTCGGCATCTCTTCGCCAATCCCCGGATCGGCGGCGCTGCTGGCGCGCGAACTTTCGCGCGGCGCGCTGCGGGTTTCCATGCTGGGCCGCACCTCCAGCCCCAGTTTCACCGATGGCGGGCGTGAGCTGTTCGATTGCGCCGCGCAAGGGCGGATCGACGCGTTCTTTCTGGGCGGGGTGCAAATTGACGGTCAGGCCAATATCAATCTGGTTTCGATCGGCGATCCGGACCGGCCCAAGGCGCGGTTTCCCGGATCGTTCGGATCGGCCTATCTCTATATGATCGTGCCACGGGTGATCCTGTTTCGCCAGGAGCATTCGCCGCGCACATTGGTGCCGAAGGTGGACTATATCAGCGCGCCGGGCGTTTCCGCTCCCAACATCTACCGCCCCGGCGGGCCTTATGCGCTGGTGACAGGCCGTTGTGTGTTTTATTTTATCAAGGAAAACGAATGCTTCCGCCTAAAGAGCCTGCACCCCGGACAATCGGTTGCCGATATCAGGCGCGAGACCGGATTTGTTTTTGAGATTCCCGAAACGGAAGCAATACCGGAAACCGAAGCACCAGGCGCGGAGTGGTTAAAGCTGATACGCGGCCCCGTCGGCGATGAAATTCGTGAAATTTATCCGGATTTCGCAGCCAGGATGTTTGGCGGAGCTTAAGCT
>JADFHH010000049.1 GCA_022567275.1 Pseudomonadota bacterium
AGACTCTCCGGCGGTATCTTTCGTCGAAAAATATCCATTATCCGTAGCCCCGCGTTGTGGGATGATTCTCTCCATCAATAACTGTCGATGGAGTGAACCAGATGTCGATCAACAATCCCAATGACAACCGACTGCTAACCGAGCTAGAGGCCGCCGCGCTCCTCTCGGTGAAACCAACAACTTTGAGGCGATGGAGGTGGGCCGGCCATCCGCCTCGCTTCATCAAAATCGGCGCAGCTGTCCGGTACGACCCCGAGGACCTGCAGAATTTCATCGAAGCCGGTCGCCGGTCTTCAACCTCCGACAGAGGAACGGAGGTGCAACCATGACCCACAAAAAAGAAGCCCCCGCCGGTCAGGGCAAGGGCCAAAAGGATCAGAAAAAAAAGTTGCATAACAATAGCATAAGACACAAGAAGAAGGAAGAGAAAAAGCCGAAGAAGAAGACTGATGCGCCGCCAATACCGGTTGATGGCAAGCAGTTGCTCGACAATCTGGTCGCCCTTTTCTGCCGCCACCTCTCGCTGCCAGAAGGTGCTGCCGAGGCCATGGCGCTTTGGGTCGCCTTCGCGTGGACGTTTGATGCGTTCGACGCTTCGCCGCGATTGGCTTTCACGTCACCACTGCCCGAATGCGGTAAAACGACAGCTCTGACCCTACTGGCAGGGCTGGTGCCGAGGTCCATCGCGGTCAGCAACACCACCTCGCCGGCCATATTTCGCTTGATCGACAAGGAGCCCTGCACCTTGATCATCGACGAAGCCGACACCTTCATGCAGCAGCGTGACGAGCTCGCCGGTATCCTGAATTCGGGCCACGCGCGGGCGACGGCTAATATCCTTCGTTGCGTAGGCGACAGCCATGAGCCCCGTTCGTTCTCGACCTGGGCCCCGCTTGTGATCGCGCGGATTGGGGCGCTTGACCCAGCCCTGGAAAGTCGTTCGATCGTCATCGAAATGCAACGCGATGGGCCGGGGGAACGGATTGAGCGGGTTACTTCGACCGTCGTTTCAGATCTCGAGCCCCTGCATGACCGTCTCGAGTTGTGGGCACAACAGCATGTGGACGAGCTGCGAGAGGCCGATCCGAAAATACCCGAAGGCTTCCGTGGGCGGTTAGCGGACAACTGGCGGCCCCTCATCGCCATTGCCGAAGCTGTGTGCACCAGCTGGCTGGACCGGGCAAGAGCAATTGCCAAGCAACTGACGGGCGAGATCGAGCCGCCGGATGCGATCCGATTGCTTGGTTCCATCAAACGGGTCTTTGACCAGAAAGGCACCGACAAGCTGCGCTCGTCGGACCTCTGTAATGCTTTGAACCGACATTCCCCAGATGACATCCAAATTCGTGGAAATCTTACCACTGATCCACCGCCAAGTGAACGGCATCCCGTTTGCAGCCATCCGGTAGCCTGATTTTGGTGGGTTGGCAGTGCGCGGAAGGCCATTTTCCCATAATTCTCGTCATCCAGACACACTTCTCCCGCACTTTTCATCTCGCCGTCGATTTCCTCGGCCTACGCCGGAACGGGTCTTCGTCGCAGGTCATCAATCAGGCCCAGGATTTTCTGGAACAGACTTCGTGACACGGCAACCTCGGCCAATTGGAAAGTGACATAACGGCCATGACTGACCACTTTCGCGCCGATCTTCACCAGCTTCTCCCGTAGCGTGGTCAACGACCAATGCTCCACCTCCTTCGGCAATGCAAGCGTCCGCATGAAGTTGGCGAGATTGTAGGCCAGGGCGTGAAGCTGGAGCCGAACCTCGTTGTTGCGGAACTTGCGGCATGACAGCCGGGTCCATTTGATGGCGTATTTGCCTTCCTTGATGTACTGCTCCGCCGTCCCCCGGTGATTGTAAAACGCCACCACCCGTTCGGCGGGCCGAGATAAATTGGTAACGATGTAGCCGACACGGGGAACCAGCTCGCCGGGATGCCATTCCACCCCCGCCCTTCGCGGGGGCAGGCTCTTGGCCACCACGCGCCGCTTCCTGTCCCAGCTTCCAGCCTGATAGCTGAAGCTGGCGTAGAACCGCCGCACATACTTGGCCGGACGGCCGGCAGGGCGCGCCAGGAGATATGCGATGCTCTCCTGGAGCACCTTGTTGGCCGGCAACCGGATCGCGTACACCAAGCCCTCGGCTTCGAGGTATTCGTAGATCTCCGGCGAGGCGAAGGCGGCGTCGCCCCGGAAATACAGCCGTACCTTGCGACCCTTGTAGCGAACGACAACCGGCTTCAGCACGCGTTCCCAGTCATCGGCGCTGTGAACGTTGCCGGGGCGCAGGGAACACCGTTCAAGGTCGCCGAACTGGTTGAACAGGAACAGAGGGTGGTAGCAGGTGCAGCCGAAGTGGCCGTTGTAGGCTGTGCCTTCCTGATCGCCATGGGTCGGGCTGACGCTTGAGTCCATGTCGAGGATGATCATCTTCGGCGGGTGCCGGTCATGCACACGGTCGATCCAAATGCCGGAAAGTTCGGTCAATGCGGCAAAGTTCTCGTCGCTGGCCAGAAGCTGCGTCTCGAAGCGTCCCATCTGGCTGGTGGAAGCGGCCTGTCTTTCGATGGCCTTGCCGCCGACGATCCACCGCATGGCGGGATCGCGTCCCAGGCGGTCGGCGTCGTTGACGTCGTCATAACCGCCAACGCGTCCAAACAACGACTGACGGAACTGACCCGTCATGCCGTGCCGTCCGTTCTTGCCGGTACGGTTGTCTTGGAAAACCTCCCCTGCAATCTCAGTCAGGCCAAGAGCATCGTCAAGCTCCCGATAGGCAAGCAATCCGGCGTCAGAGGTGATCCTGGAACCGTGAAATTCAAGCTTCAGGCGGCGATCAAAATCAACCCGCAAAGGGGGCTTTCCGGTTTCACCCGCCGGGTGACGTGGGAGGCGTTTGCTATGATGTATGTACTGCATTGATTCTTATAGCAGAATTTACATCTCGCGGGACAGAATATCCGTTTCATCTGGGAAATGGGGGTTAGAACATTAGAAACCTGCGAGTGAGACACTGTCGTGGGATTGAATCATCGGGTGGAGTGGATGCTGCAAACACGCAAGTGTCTCGATGAGATTAACGAGCTGTATCAGTCCGGGCCAGCCGATATGGGGCCCGATCTGCTTGACCGGGTCGTGGATCTCTATTTTGTGACCGTGGACCAGCACACCGCGGAGGACACCGATGCGTTCGGCGATGTCATGACACGCATGGCGTTCGCCGGCGACGGCATGGTGCGCGCCAAATTGGCGGAGCGCATGTGCCGGGAGGAAATCGCTCCGCTGGAACTTCTGCGCGCGCTGGCATGCGATGATATCATCACGGCGCGGCCCGTCCTGCAATTTTCCCCATGCTTGCGTGAAGGCGACCTCATATCAATCCTGGGGCAAGTGGATCAGGACCACATGTTCGCCACCGCGCAACGCGTTGAACTCCCTATTCCTGTGACCAATCTCCTCATGCAGCTTGGTACGGAGATGGTTCTGGTTGCCATGGCCCGCAATACCAGCGCGCGGTTTTCACCTGATGGTAAAGAACGCCTGAGAGAAGTGGCGCGAAGCTGTGCCGATTTGCACGATGCGCTCAAGCTGCGCTGCGATATGAAGCGGGGCCACATCACCCGCCTGAAACGGCTTGCGAACCCCCGGTTCTGGCAGCGAATGGCTGTATCCCTCATCATGACGGAGGTGCAATATGCAGAAGCGGCAGCCGAACAGCTGCTGGCCACGGACAAGCAAGAACCACAGGTTGATCCCGAAATCGCCGAACAGCCGCCGGAACAGGAGGGCAATCCTTATTCCGATGAAATGCCAGGCGGTATTATATCTGAAAATGAGCTTGAGAGTGTTGCGAAAGCAGGAGATGTCGAGAAAACGGTAGAGCACTTCTCCACACTCGTGCGACTCAGCCAGGACATGACGAGACATTGCTTGTTTGAGGCGCATATCACGGCGTTGCTGGTTCTTTGCAAGGCGCACAAGCTGGCGCAGAGGACCTTTACCTCCCTGCTGTTATTACGAGAAAAACACACCGGCGAGTCAACCAATGACACCGTCGGTCTCATGCGGCGTTATGACGGAATGACGTCGGAAACCGCGCAACGCGTTATCCGTTTTTCGGACAAGCGCCAGAAAGCCGATAATGCGGAGAAAAGAAAATCGGACGAGCCCCAGGCCCTGGCCTCATAACCCCCCTGATACCAGTGCTTCACTCTTGATCGGCACGCCCGGCGCGAATTTGGAGCGGCGGATGGCAAGCGATGTCTTCACCGCGGCCACATTGGGAGCAGCGGTCAGATCATTGATGATGAAGTCCTGAAACGCACCAAGGTCCGGCGCGACGCATTTCAGCATGAAATCGATTTCACCCGACAACATGAAACATTCGCGCACGATGGACCAATCGCGGACACGATCCTCGAACGCCAGCAAATCAGCCTCCGATTGGCGATGCAGGCCGACCATGGCGAAGGCGCTGACATCGAACCCGGCCAGCTTTTCATCGATCAACGCGCAATAACCGCCGATGATGCCGGCTTCTTCCAGCGCGCGCACCCGGCGCAAGCAAGGCGGAGCGGTAATGCCGGCCCGGCGTGCCAGCTCCACATTGGTGATGCGGCCGTCGGCCTGCAACTGTTCAAGGATCAGCCAGTCGGTCTTGTCGAGGCGGGCGGCGATCATTGCGTATGTCCCCTCAATTTATCGCGGATGGACAGGAGCACGCCACAACCGCTAAATGTTAAGGGTCAGGACCCGCTGCACGCAATGATATTACGCCATTGAGAACAATCTGCAAATAGATGAGCGCTTTGTCTTCCCTAATATTGCCGAGAGAAGGGTTTTTCCATGCCGGCTAGCCTCAAGCGAACGGCAAAAACCCGCCGGGCGTGGATCATCACGGATGGCTCGGCCGGTATGGAGATTCAGGCGGCGGGCGTGGCCCAGGCGCTCGGCGCGGATATCGCGATCAAGCGGGTGCGCCCGCGCGGTCCATGGCGGTGGCTGGCGCCGTGGGGCCCGATTGACCCGCGCGAGCGCTTCGGCCGGGAGGACAGCCAGTTCGCCCCGCCCTGGCCCGACATCGCCGTGGCCTGCGGCCGCTTGAGCATCCCGGCGATCCGCGCCGTGCGCAAGGCCTCCCCCGACACCTACACCGTTGTGATCCCGGATCCGCGCGCCGGTGCGGGCATAGCCGACCTCATCGCCGTGCCGGCCCATGACAAACCCACGGGCGACAACGTTATTCATACGCTCACCGCGCCGCATGGCTTTTCGCAGCAGCGCCTCGCACGCTTGCGCCGCAAGATGCCGAAGGATATCGCCGCCCTGCCCGCTCCAAGAGTGGCGGTAATATTAGGCGGCCCCAATGCGGTCTATGGTTTCTCGATTGAAGATTCCGCGCGCCTTGGCGGTTCGCTGGCGTCAATGGCGGCGCTCGGCGCGAGTTTTCTGATTACCGTATCGCGCCGCTCCCCGCCCTATGTTCTCGACGCAATACGCAAAGCTACGCAACACGCCAAACGAATTGTTTGGGACGGTAAGGGCACAAATCCTTACGAGAACTGGCTTGCTCATGCCGACATATTCGTGGTCACCGCCGATTCAGTGAACATGACGGGTGAAGCTTGCGCCACCGGCAAACCGGTCTATGTGTTCGAGCCGGACGGTGGATCGGCGAAGTTCAACAGATTCCACGAAGGTTTGCGGCGATATGGCGCCACGAGGAGGCTGCCCGAGACCTTCTCGCAGCTTGAAACCTGGGCCTATCCCCCGCTGGACTCCACGCCGCAGATCGCAACCGAAATCGAGAAGAGATGGCGTGAAAAAATGCAGGCAATGCGTCATCGTCCAAACGATATGAAAACAGGGACACGACAATGAAACACCCCTTCGACCTCACCGGCCGCACGGCATTCGTTACCGGCGCATCGTCCGGGCTTGGCCGCCACTTCGCGCATGTGCTTGGCAAGGCCGGGGCGAAGGTGGCGCTGGCGGCGCGGCGCGAAGAGCGTTTGATCGAGGCCGTGGAGCAGATTGAAGCGGCCGGCGGAACCGCGTGTTGCGTGCCGCTCGACGTCACCGACGCGAGCGCCATCGCACCGGCCTTCGACAAGGCCGAAGCCGCGTTGGGACCGGTCACCATTCTGGTGCCCGCGGCGGGCGTGACCGCACGCGCCTTCTTCACCGAAACCCGGGAAGACCAGTGGCGCCATGTGATGGACACCAATCTCGATGGCGTGTGGCGCACATGCCGCGAAGCGGCCCGGCGTATGCAGGCACATGGCACGGGCGGGTCGATCGTCATCATTGCCTCGATACTCTCGTTCAACGTGGTGAAAGGCGTTTCTCCCTACGCGACCTCGAAAGCAGCCATCGCCCAGCTGACGCGCGCGATGGCGCTTGAGCTGGCTCCCGACGATATCCGCGTGAATGCGCTGGCCCCGGGTTATTTTTCGACCGAGCTGAATGAGGATTTTTTGCGCAGCGAGGCGGGCCTGCGGCTGGTCGAAAAATTCCCCATGAAGCGGCTGGGCGATTTACCCGAGCTCGATGGCCCGCTGCTGCTGCTTGCCTCGGACGCTGGATCGTTTATGACGGGCGCTGTCATTCCCGTCGACGGCGGCGCCCTTCTGTCAATGAGCTGAGCCATGATCGATTTTACCTTGTCGAACGAAATTGAAGATGTGCGCCAGCGCACGCGCGCCTTCGTCGCGGCGCATATCACGCCGCTTGAAGACGACCGGAGCAATTATGACGAACATGAAAATATCCGCCTCGATTTGTGCGACGAGATTCGCGCCAGGGTGAAGGCGCAAGGCCTGTGGTGCCCGCAGGTGCCAAAAGAGCGCGGCGGCATGGGGCTGCCCTTCGTCGGCCAGGCGGTCATGTATGAAGAAGCCAATTATTCGATTTTCGGTCCCGTTTGCTTCAACTGCGCCGCGCCCGACGACGGCAATATGCGCGTGCTCAATCAACTGGGCACCGAGGAACAAAAGGAAAAATGGCTGCAACCGATCATCGACGGCAAGGCGCGCGGCGCCATCGTCATGACCGAGCCGCATCCCGGCGGCGGCTCCGACCCGACCATGATCCGCACCACGGCTGAGCCAAAAGGCAACGACAAGTGGGTTATCAATGGCCATAAATGGTTCATTACCGGCGCCGGCGTCGCCGATCATTTCATCCTCATTGCCCGCACTTCCGATGAACCGCGCCGCCAGCTCACCGCCTTCATGGTGCACAAGGACACGCCCGGCTTCGAGCTGGTGCGAAAAGTGCCGATCATGGGGCCGGAAGAACATGGCGGCCATTGCGAGCTGAAATTCACCGATATGGAAATTCCCGACGAAAACCGCCTGCTGGAGGTGGGGCGCGGCATGAAGGTGGCGCAGACGCGGCTCGGCCCCGCGCGCCTGACCCACTGCATGCGCTGGCTCGGCCTCGCCAAACGCTCGATGGAAATCGCCCAGGACTATATCAATGAACGGATGAGCTTTGGCATCAGGCTGGCCGACCGAGAGTCGGTGCAGCTGATGATGGGCGAAATGGCGAAAGAAATTCACATCGGGCGCTTGCTGGTGATGAACGCGGCGTGGACGCTGGACCAGGGCGATTTTGCACGCAAGGAAATTTCCATGGCAAAAGTCCACTGCGCCAACATGTTGCACAAGGTTGTCGACACGGCGATCCAGCTCAATGGCGCGCGCGGCTATTCCAAGGACACGATTTTGGAATGGATTTACCGCTCCGCCCGCCAGGCCCGCATCCTCGACGGCGCCGATGAGGTGCACAAGATGGTGCTGGCCAATGCCTACCGCGCCGAGGGGCGCGATTTCTGGAGCTGGGGCGGTTAGCGCCGCCATGGCCCATGAAACCCGTGCCCGCACCCTCGACCCGGACAATCTCCAACCGCTTGAAGCGTGGCTGGCCGCAGTGCTCGGCGCGGACAAGGTGGCGATAGAAAAAGCGGAACTGCTCGGTGGCGGCGCCATCGGCGAAAACTGGCGCATCGAGGCTAAGGTAACGAACGGCCCGCGCGCGGGCGTGCATAAATGGGTGCTGCGCACCGACGCCGTCTCGCGCATCGCCATGAGCCATGACCGCGCAAATGAATTCGCTTGTCTCAAATCCGCGCATGAAGCGGGCGCGCTGGTTCCCGAACCCATAGCGGTGTGTCGCGACGCTACCCTCATCGGCGCGCCTTTCATGGTGGCGGGCCTTCTCAACGGTGAAGCGCAGGGGCGAAAGCTGGTCCGCGATCCCATGATCGAACGGCATGGCGATGCGCTTGGGGAGCGGCTTGGCAGCGAGCTCGCCAAAATCCATTCCGTGCGCCCGCCTTGCGCGGCGCTTGATTTCCTGAGCGTTCCGGAAACCTCCCCGGCGCGGATTCAGGTGGCGCAGATGCGCGCCAATATGGACACGCTTTCTCAGGTCCGTCCGGCGCTTGAATATATCCTTGCCTGGCTGGATGAACATGCGCCTCCCAAACACAGGGTCGTCCTGTGCCACGGAGATTTCCGCACCGGAAACTACCTGGTCCAGGGCGCCAGGCTCACCGGCATCCTCGACTGGGAGTTCTGTCATTGGGGCGATCCGCATCTGGATGTTGGGTGGTTCTGCGCGCGCTGCTGGCGCTTCGGCGCGGACGCCCGCGAG
>JADFHH010000050.1 GCA_022567275.1 Pseudomonadota bacterium
CGCCAATGGCGTCATGTACGGGCTGACCGCGTCGATTATCACCAACGATATGAAAGCGGCAATGGATACCGCGCAACGCGTCGAAGCGGGTTATGTCTGGATCAATTCCTCGGGCCGGTATTTGGGAGCGCCCTATGGGGGCTGGAAGCAGAGCGGTATTGGCAAGGAAGAGTCGTTCGAGGAATTGCTGAGCTATACGCGTGTGAAAAACATCAACATGCGTTGGTAGTGCGCGCCTCCGGTCACCCTCGAAACAGTTGGCTGGCGCGCAAAGTGCATGAGATTGCCGCTGGATTCACGTTTCAAGTGCACAGTTGAGTTTTTCAATGAAAGCCCTGGTGGAGCCGAGGGGAATCGAACCCCTGACCTCCACATTGCGAACGTGGCGCTCTCCCAACTGAGCTACGGCCCCAAGGCAAGGCCATTTAGTGCGGGGCCGCCAGAGCTGTCAAGCATGCGCCTGGGCCGGTGCATGGGCCGCGCAAACTCTTGCAGACGCGCCGCAGGACAGCTACACCATGGCTCTAATTGAACAACTGACAGGGCGGGCGTAAAAAAATGATTCCCTTGATCCAATTCATCATCATGGTCGTCGACCTCTATATCTATATCATCATCGGCAGCGCGGTGCTGAGCTGGCTGATCACTTTTGGCGTGGTCAACACCCAAAACCGGTTCGTCTATCTGCTGGCCGACGGGCTGCACCGGCTGACCGAACCCGCGCTCAGGCATTTGCGCGCATTTGTTCCCAATCTCGGCGGGATCGACATCACGCCGGTGATCCTGATTCTCTCGCTGATCTTCATAAAAAATGTCGTTCTCATCGGCTGGCTCGCGCCAAATTTCATGTGAGGCCGGGTCCGTGGCCGCACTCTCGGGCCAGCTTTGCCGCCGCGCGCGCGATGGCATTGTTCTGGCCGTGCGGCTGACGCCAAAGTCCTCGCGCGATGAAATATCCGGTGTCGATCTGATAGACGGCAGGTCAGTACTCAAGGCGCGGGTGCGCGCCATACCCGGCAAGGGCGAGGCCAATAAGGCGCTGACAAAGCTCATCGCCAAATGGCTGCGCGTGCCGGGGTCCAGCGTGGTGCTCTCTTCGGGGGGAAAATCCCGAACCAAATCCATTTCCATTCATGGCGATCCCATAGAGCTGATGAATCTGATCGAACAGTGTTTAGACTTGATCGAAACAGGCAAGGTGAATGGCTGACGCCAAAATCATCGACGGCAAGGCGCTGGCGCAAGATTTGCGCGCGCAAGTGGCGCGATCGGTCGCGGAGCTGAAACAGCGCCATGGGCTAACGCCGGGGATTGCGGTGGTGCTTGTCGGAGAAGATCCGGCGAGCAGAATCTATGTGCGCAACAAGGCGAAACAGGCAGTGGCTGCCGGCATGGCCTCATTCGTGCACAAGCTCGGCGCGGACACCACGCAGGCGGATCTGCTGGCGCTAATCGATAGGCTCAATGCGGACAAACAGGTGCATGGCATCCTCGTGCAACTGCCGCTGCCGGACCAGATCGCCGCAGATGCGGTCATCCAGGCCATCGACCCGGCCAAGGACGTGGACGGCTTTCACGCCATCAATACCGGCAAGCTGATAATCGGCCTGCCCGCGCTTGCACCCTGCACGCCCGTGGGCTGCGTCATGCTGGCGAAGCATGCTCTGGGCGAGCTGTCGGGCGCGCATGCGGTGGTGGTGGGGCGTTCCAACATCGTCGGAAAACCCCTCGCCCAGCTGCTGCTGCGCGAGAACTGCACGCTCACCATCTGCCATTCGCGCACCCGTGATCTTGCCGCCGTGACTGCGCTGGGCGATATTCTTATCGCCGCCGCCGGCCAGCCGGAAATGGTCAAGGGCGGCTGGATCAAGCCCGGCGCCTGCGTCATCGATGTCGGCATCAACCGGGTCGAGGACGCGGCCGGAAACACGAAACTCGTCGGCGATGTCGACTTCGCGCAAGCGCTCAAGGTGGCCGGTTCCATTACCCCGGTGCCGGGCGGCGTGGGTCCCATGACCATCGCCTGCCTGCTGCGCAATACCCTGCGCGCGGCGCGCGCTATTGCCGGGCTGGAGCAGGAACAATAACCGGAGATATTTTTTGTCTCGTAGCGGGTGCTTCGAGACGCGCCGTGCGGAAGGGTCAGGGTGAGCGGATGGCCGGGCTATAACGGAAAAATTCTAGCTCCAGTCCACAATATCCATAACCTTTACCGCACCGGGCGCGATCGGCGCTTGCGCCGGAATGACACGCTTCCTGGCGCCGTTCTCCAGATGATTGAGGTAGCTCACCCGGATCTTCCTGGTGACGATATGCGCCCACTGGCTGTTCATATTGGCTGAATAGACCGGCGCATATTTCAGCACATATTTTTGCTCCACCGGATGATCGAACAGACTATCCAGTACGTAGTTCTTGCCGCCCGTTTCAACGGTAACCACCGCGTGAATGATCTTGCGTCTGGTGTCCCGGACCACGGCCAGCCGCAATTGATCATTGCTGAAACCAAGTTCAAGCAACGACCAGAACTTCACCACCGCATAATCTTCGCAGTCGGCCCTGCCGTTCAGAAACTCGAGCGGCGTCGCCCAATAATCCTGCTTGCCGTAAATCTTGTCGTCGTCGGCATATTTCGCCATGCGGTTGATCGATTTGTTGAGACGGGCGAGCTGGATCTTAACGGGCTGCCCTTTCAGCGACTGGATCAGCTCGCGCCACTGGCGCAGCTTCGGCGGGCAATCGAGAACCGAAGCACTGCAGCGCTCATACAGCGCCGCTTCACCCTTGATGCGCGAAAGGACGCCCTCCCATTGCAACTGGAAACGGTGGTTGGCCGTCTTGAATTCAATGGATCCCAGAATTCCGAACTTGAACCCTTCAAGCTCTTTTTGTTTGTTGAGCTCACTGTCCTGCTTCTGGATGGCTGCGTAGAGATTCAAGCCGACATTGGGAAATGCCGAAGCCGGCGTGCCGCCAATCACCATGAGCGGTAAAAGAACGCTCAGGCACTGGAAAGCGCGGCCTGTGCTTGCGGCACCGAAGCGCTCGAACCAATTGTTATTGAGACACCGGCGTTTCTGCTGCCTGCACACAGGTTGCGCGGCAGGTGTATTGCCTTTCGCGTAATGCCTCTTGCCTGGCTGTGACGATTGGCTTGAGTATATAGTCCAGAACACTTTTTATCCCCGTTGTGATGTCGACTTGCGCGATCATTACGGGGATTATGCGCAGAAAGCCTTTGTTTTTCCGTAAAATACTCTCAGTAAATTTAATTACAACTAAGTATAAACTGTCTCCATTGGCCAAGTTCTTAATGCTGTATGAAAATATTATTTCAACTTTTACATCTAATAATCCGGATATCGTGAATTTATAAGCGGTAAGCTTAACAAGAGCTTTCTGATCAGGACTAATAAATGATTATATGTTTTGGTGAAATTTTTGCTTCAACGCGCAAATTATCCTCAACCGGGGTGATTTCCACCAGCGGTTCTCCGGCTCTGACAACACCGCCAACGGTGTTGGTGTGCAGTTTGTTGACGATGGAGAGCTCGGACAGTTTGGCATTCAACTCCGTCTGCGCATTCTGCCGGAAAGAGAGTTTTTGCTCATCGACCAGCCGCTCCGCCTCACGAATCGACGCCTCAACGCGCGGGATCGCTTGTTGGGTAGAGGCCAGCTGGCCAGACCCGCCGGCAATCCCGTCACAAGCGAAAATCCCCGCGCGGGATACATGGAAAAGCCAGCGGGAAGCGAAATGCCTCCGCCGGCTTGTGTTTGTTTCAATTGCAGCGACAGGTCTAGACTGTGATATCGCCCGTTGCCGTTCCGGCGCCGTCATCAACGATAATTGTTACCTGCGAGAGCACTGCAACATCCAAGATTGCAACCGTCTCGATATTTCCGGCATTGGCAAAATTGCCACCGGTATCATCAATCTGAAGTTCATCAACCAGCCCGGCGCCGTTGTCCGCGACCCGCACATAATTGTTGATATTACCGCCTGAGATATCCAGCAAAGCGGTCAAATCGATGGCATCGCCTTCAGCGAAGTCGTAGTCGGTGATGATGTCTGCGATATCGATGCTTCCGAGAACGAAGGTGTCGGCGCCGTCCCCGCCGGTGAGCGTGTTCTGACCCGCGCCACCGTCGAGAATGTCGTCGTCGCCGCCGCCGCCGAGGAGGATATCGTCTCCGTCGCCGCCGATGAGAATGTCATTATTTTCGGTACCCTGAATGGTCAGGCCGACCACCACTTCGGTTTCAACGGACGCGACCGCGGTTTCACCACCGGTGGCAACCGCTGAGCTGAAATCGCCCTCAAGCGTCGTGCCGTCATTGAACGCGACCGAGAAGGTCACGCTATCAGGCGCTAAGTCGCCGCCGCCGCTTGTTGCCAGATCAATCGTCAGCTCATCGCCTTGCGCAACTTCGCCATCGGGCAGCGTGACCGTCAGGGTATTGCCGTCAGCCGATACGCTGGCCGATGCACCCTCAACCGCGCCGCCGTCGCCAAGTGACAATTCCAGACTTGCCGGATCGAAGGTTGCTGCCGCAGCCGAGATATCGATGGTGATCGAGGTGATGTACTCGACCGCGAAGGCCGCCGCCAGGAAGGTGAAGACGAACTGGTTGCCCGAGAGGCTTGTCTCGACCTGACGCGTTGCCGTATTCGGCGAATGCCGGACAACGTTCGCCAGAAAAGCGTCCAGAGCCTCCTGCGTCGGATCGACTGCGTCGATGTTTTCGTTAGTGTTGTCAAAGAAAGTATCGCCGGTCAGAATGACCGTCGCTGTCTTTCCGTCCCAATGGACGAGATCGTCAAAATCAAAGTTCACGCCACTGATTGCCGCGTTGTTTTGGGCTGTCGAGAAGATAATCTCGTTGGCGCCGAGGACATGGACCGCGTCGATGTTTTCATTAGCCGTGAATCCATCACCGCTACCGGACACACCGAACCCGTCTTCTTCGTCGAAGAACAGGCTGAAGGTCGTAGTCGTACCATCGAACTCGATGAGGTCGCCGTCGTCGAAATCGTTTGCCGCAACGCCGCCAAGATTGTCCTGGTTGCTTCCGAGCGAGAAGATGAGGTTGCCGTTGGCGGGGTTGATGCTGACCGCATCAACGTTGTTACCAATGGCACCGAAATCGGATCCGTCGAACACGAGGATCGCGCCGCCGGCACCTCCGTTTGCGTCTGCATCCCACAGGGCCACATCTTCACTTCGGAGGGTTATCGTGCCACCCCCTGGCGCAGGAACTATCTTGGGGTTAGTGGTCGAGAACAGGAAATCATCTACGGCGAAAGATATCCCGAGGACAGTCGCAAAGGATTCACTGCCCGTGAAAATGTGGACGCCATCAATGTCCACATTAACGCCGCCGAAGGTTGCTTCGTTGAAGAACTCGGAGGCGGTCGTGCCATCCGAAGTTTG
This sequence comes from Pseudomonadota bacterium, assembly GCA_022567275.1. Taxonomy (GTDB): domain Bacteria; phylum Pseudomonadota; class Alphaproteobacteria; order Rhizobiales; family Methyloligellaceae; genus UBA2767. The sequence goes on from JADFHH010000050.1 coordinate 5,436, forward strand.
GATGATATCGCCGTCCGAGAAGGGGACAGCGCCAACCTCCGAAGCTCCAGTGGTAGACAAGGTGATTGTCGCCTTCTGGGCCTCGCGCCGACCGTATCGATTGCGACCGTGTCGGAGCCGGGCCCCGCCGGCGTTGCCGGCCGCGTCGCTGTAGCTGCCGGCCGGGACGCTCACCGTGCCGGTTCCCGCGACCCCGTCATCCGCCGTGAAGGTGGCCGTGTAACTGGTGCCGGAGCCGGCGAAGTTGGACAGGGTGCCGTTCGACACGTTCACGTCGGCCGCGATAAAGTTCGCCACCGCCTCGGAAAACTCGAACGTCACCAGCGAGGCGGTGTCGCCGTCGTCGAGCGCGTCGTCGGCTATAGTCACGGTAACCGTCAGATTCAGCGTGTCTGCGACTTCTTCCGGTACCTCTAAGCCCGCGCCTCCATCGTCTGGAAACTCGACAAGGCCAAACTGCAGCTCCGTTGGCGGCAGCAAGGGCGTCAGATCAACCGTATCGCCAATGCCGCCCCCCGGATCGACGGCGAAGTTGCCGCCACTGCTGTCCGGGCCGCCATCCGCCTCGGGGCCCGCTGTGGGGACGCCTTCCTGTGCATTCTCAAGCGCTGCCTGCAACAGGCCGAAAGGAATCTCGACGCCGGGACCGAGCACAAGCGTCGGATAGAATGTGGCGCCGCCTTCGATGACGATGACAGAGCCGTCTTCCTGAACGAGATAAAGATTGCCGTCCTTGATGAAGACACGGTCGATGACGGTTCCGGGCGGCAGTATGATCTTCGCGCCTAATTCGGTGGAAGAAAATGTGGACGCTGAGACCGGCGCGGTCGCCCGGTCAAATACCTGGTTCCCGGACTGCTGATCCCCGGGGGTTGCCTGCGCGAGCTGAATTGCTGCAACCGCAGAGGCGTCTGAGTTGTCTCCCGCTTTGGCCTCAAGAGGTGCTGCCGATGAATCCGGCGAATTCGCGTCTGATGAATTGTTTGAATTCAAATCACGAGAGATGCCATCACCCCAGGCCACGATTGCAACTCCATGTTCGGATCCTGTGTCATCAAAAAAGCACAGACGCACCAACACGCCAGTCCGTGGGCGGTTTGCCTGCAGAACACCGGAAACTCAGACTCGTGTTAAACCAACCAAATAGGCTGCTATGTCTTCACTTTCTGTCCCGCAGTCGCTTCCTGCACATCCACACCCGGCGCGCCTAACGATTTCTTATTATTTGGCAAAACCTGTCTCCAGACGGATGCGAGAGTTCAGGAAATATATCGAGACACGATATTCGGGCCAACCGGTATTGGGAAAATTACTAGACTGTGCAGTCTACTAAGGTCCGAACTCACTATTCCTATCCATTGTGCGGGATGGATTTTGCCGCTGAAAAGGCTAAGAAAGCGCAGCTACCCTCACTGGTTTGCAAGCCTTTCTAACGCACTCAGGGGCTAAATCCACCGCGCCCGCAGGGTTCGGCGAGGAGGGCCCGCCTATAGCCAAACAATGCTCGAAAAGGCGAAAAGCCTGTTCTTTCGCCTGGTTGCCAGTCTTCGGCGTCAGCACCTGCAGGAGTGAACGATGAGACAGAAATCAGAACGGCATCGCGGCGCCGCCAAAGCCGGACATGGACTCATGTGTCAGATGTGCGACACTGTTCACGGGTTCTCTCTCAAGAGACTTCGTTGAACGCAAAGCGGGCTGTAAGTCCTGAAAGACGCCTCGGCACGCTGCCGCCCGATGATACATGAGGAGTAGAATTTTTCCTTGCCAACACTCATTTGACACCGCCGGATTCGGTTACGGTCCAATTCGGTAACCGGGTGGAAAACGCTTAAAGGAACACGCAATGCCTGACGAAGGCACCCGGGTGCACCGCGGATTGAAAGGTGTGTGTTTCGAACGCTCGCCGACTACCTTCATAGACGGCCGGAAAGGCGAACTGCGCTACCGCGGATATTCGATCCATGATCTCGCGGCCAATTCCACATTCGAGGAAACCGCCTATCTGCTGCTCAAGGGAGACCTGCCGGCGCGGGCGGATCACGATGCTTTTGTGAGTCAATTGCGGGCGGGCCGCATGCTTCCCGATCCGGTTTATGACCTTATCCGTGCGTTCAGGGACGCCCATCCCATGGACGTGCTGCGGACGGCGGTTTCCGCCCTCGGCGCCATCGATCCGGATGCGGACGACAATTCCCCTGAAGCGATGCTCGCCAAGGGTCTTCGCCTCACCTCGCAGGTGCCGATGATCGTAACCGCTCACCACCGAATCCGGAACGGCGATGAACCGGTGGCGCCGAACCCGGATCTCGGACACGCCGCGAACTTCCTTTACATGCTGAAAGGCGAAGCTCCGAGCGACGCTGCCGCCCGCCTCATGGACACCGATATGCTGCTCCACGCCGAGCACGGCTCCAACGCATCGTCCTTCACAGCCAGGGTCGTCACGAGTACGCAAGCAAATTTCCACGCGGCTGTTACGGCGGCCGTGGCCGCCCTCTCGGGTCCGGCCCACGGCGGCGCCGCGGAAGACGTTATGCGCATGGCCCATGAGATCGGCGATCCGTCCCGCGCCGCCAGCTACGTCAAGGCCAAGCGAAAGAACCGGGAACCGGTCACCGGATTTGGCCACCGCGTCCGCCTGACCACCGGCCTGCCAGCCCTCCTCCACGAAGCGGTCGAGTGCGCCGCGCTCGGTAAATATGAAGATGCCGCGGAAATCCTTCACCCCGAGGCCGATGCCGATGCCGACGGTGAACATCTTCATGTAGGTGTCCTTCCCCGTCTCTTGGTCGTGCACGATGCCCCAGCCGCTGCCGGTCGAAAGCAAAAACAGATAGATGCCAATGTTGCTGAAGGTGCCATAGCCCACGGACGAGGCGATCTCGTTGCGCGCCTGGGGGTGTATCTCATAGAGTTCCGCAAGCGTGTCCGCGCGCATCTGCTGGGCGGTTTGCCGCTTCTCCTCGACCGTGTCGCCACTCGGCGATACACACCCAGTCATGAGGCCAATCAAAAGGAGACCAGCGAACGCGGCTCCCGCTGGGCGAATCATGATTCGCATCCCATATCCTGCGAGTGGGTCATCCCAAACTTGATGATCGTCACGCGCCACATTCCAAACGTCGCTGTCAGCGTGCTTCAGATTGTGGACCGCGGCAAACAGAGGATTGGAGGCGTTAGCCAAAAGGACGTAGCGCTGCCCCCGGGTCGCAACG
>JADFHH010000454.1 GCA_022567275.1 Pseudomonadota bacterium
CCCGGTTATACTTTGCGACCGCTTGAGATGTCCGGCGCGCTGGGCATTGAACAACTAAAAAAGCTTCCGGGCCTTATTCAGGGACGACGAGCCAACGGGGCATTTTTCCAGGAAAAACTGGCCAACCATCCCAAATTTATTATCCAGCGCGAGGTCAGTGAAAGCAGCTGGTTTGGATTTAGTCTGGTTCTGCGCAAAAACTTGGACTTGAACATGACTGAGATCATGCGCGACCTAAACGCCGTCGGCTTTGAATGTCGCCTCATCGTTTCTGGAAATTTCGCTAAGAGCGAGGTGGTATCCTATTTCGATTATGAAATTCATGGCAGGTTGACCAACGCTGATTATATCGACAGGAACGGCCTGTTCGTGGGCAACCACCATTTCCCAATCTCTGATGCAATCGAAATTCTTGCAACAATCTGACTTGGAATTGTTGGGAACGCCTTGGTTCCTTGACAATCAGGGGCAGTTTCGGGACTGAATGGCTCTCGGCAGGTTTTAACATTCTGAAGGGTGCTGTCATGTGTGGATGGCTCCGTTTATGCAAGGTTTTTTTGACTGATGTTGATCGTTGCGGGGTGCGGTCATGTGTCCGGCCTGTTGACGCGGAACATGTGACCGCTGGCCCTGATGAAGTCCGCGCGCCGGGTCCCTATCAGACAAGCGAGCTAAGAAGCCCTGACAGCACCTCGGGGTTTCCCGGTTGCGGTCCCGTTCAATCATCATCATTCACATTTGCCCTTGCATGTCGTGACGGCAGCGTGTTGCTGGCGCTGTTCTTATTGCCTCAGGCGATTGGCGAGGTGCGATAGGTTTCGCCGCGTGTCATGACTGCCCAGGCGATGCGCGCTGTCTTGTTGGCCATCGCCACCGTGACGACCCTCGCGGGTTTGCGTTCCATAAGCGATCGCACCCAAGCTCCGGTTTTTGTGGGGTTGCTCGCGGCTCTTCGGATCACCGAGGTGGCGCCGACCACCAGAAGTTTTCGAAGATACCTATCCCCCATTTTCGAAATTCGCCCGAGGCGGTCCTTGCCGCCCGATGAGTGCTGCCGCGGCACCAACCCGAGGAAGGCTGCAAACTGACGGCCGGACTTGAACACCGACGGATCGGATACGCTGGCAGCCAGGGCGGTGGCGGTGATGAGACCCACACCCGGGATCGTTTCGAGCCGCTGGCTCGTCGCATCCGCCCGGTGCCAGACCATGAGCTGACGCTCCAAGGCGCGGATCTCACCGGCCAAGGCCTCAAGATGAGCCCCCAACGCAAGAAGGGCCGACCGCGCAATCTCCGGCAAGCTGGCATCACCTTCGTCCCGCAGTCGCGCGATCAAACCCATGACCTGACGCGGGCCTTGTGCCGCGATGATCCCGAACTCGGCCAGATGTCCCCGGATGGCGTTGAGAATCATGGTGCGCTGGCGCATCAAGAGATCGCGGGCCCGGTGCAGGACAAGAACGCTCTGCTGCCCGGCGGTCTTCGCCGGCACAAAGCGCATGCTGGGCCGGGTGACCGCTTCACAGATCGCTTCGGCATCCGCAGCATCGTTCTTCTGGCGTTTGACGTAAGGCTTCACATAGGCCGGTGGGATCAGCCGCACTTCATGGCCAAGAGCCGCAATCTCCCGCGCCCAGTAGTGCGAGGTCGCGCAGGCCTCCATTCCGATTAGGCAAGGCCCCACTTTTCCAAGAAAGTCGAGCACCGCACCCCGTCGTAGTTTCTTTTGCACAACGACGTTCGCAGCTACGTCAACGCCGTGAAACTGAAAAACAGACTTTGCGATATCGATCCCGAGTGTTGTAATATCCATGATGGATGGCTCCTTCTCTCTGTTGGTTCCTAACAGCACCATCTTGGCACATTGCGATGCCGTCGGGGTGGAGCCATCCACACCATCAGACAAATGCGAACCAGTCTCTACATGGACAATATGACTGTCCCTTATGCCGCGCCAAGTTGGCGCCACTCAGCGAGAGCGGCGGTGCGGTTGAGCTTGAAATTGGCGCGTGAATAGAGATGTCGTTCCAGATTGAAATGATTACAGACTGAGGCGTGAACGGAGACGAACTTCTGCAAACTTCGCATACGACGAAAGCGCACCATCGCCCGTTCTCGTCGTCGAAACGGCAAGTGGGAATTTTCGGCTCGGTTGTTCAGCCAGCGGCCGGTTTCCTGTCTGTCAGCATTACC
>JADFHH010000455.1 GCA_022567275.1 Pseudomonadota bacterium
GGTAGCGGACGGCGGATTTTCCTCCATGCGGGTCCAGAAATTCGCTTCGAACGGCAACTTTCTTATGAAGTTTGGCGTGGCTTTGCAGACCGGCACCGTCCAGGACGGCGAATTCAAATCCGGGGCCGAGGACCATTTGTTTGCGCCACACACTTACCGGACCCGTAACCTGATCGGTAATCTCCTTGAGCGGACCTTCATAGCGAATGCCGCGCGGACGCTTCAGCCAAGCCGTTCGCGTCAGGGCCTTCGGGTCAGCAACTCCCAGAACATGGTAGTATATGCCGCCATGCCCTATGTCGGTCTTGCTGGAGATGCCTGCGTGGATATCCCACATATCTGGCGCGACCGCCATTTTGTTCAATGGGTCTAGGGACGCTGAAGATTCTACAAAGTTCCAATCCTCGTAGGCCGGTATTCCGTCGAGCCAGGGTGTCTCTGAGATCCGATAAGTGGCCGAACCTTGAAAGCCATCACAAGTGCGCTTGGCAAGTTCTCGGTGAAAAGCAACCAGCGCATCCTCGTAGGCTACATGGCTGATATCAGAAAATGGTTGGTGCCAGAAAAGGTATGCGGACCTGGGCATGAATTCTCCCCACGGTTTAGAGACACCTTGAGACCTTAGAGCATGTTCCATAAAGATTAGAGTGATTTCAGCAGGTTGTGATTCCTTTGGATTGGATGATTCGAAGGAGACACATGATGCCCTGGACTGAAACCACTCGCTCTGACTCTGGCTTGTTATAAATGTGGCAAACAGGCATGGAATGTGATTAATTCGTCACCGACCACACGATCAGGGATCGGCGCGGAGTTGCCCTTGTCTCTTCACTCGCGTGTGTCAGTAGACAAAAATGTAAATTGGGAGGTGTATTGATGACTAAGGTCAAGAAAATCGACCGCCGGTCCTTCGTTAAGAATACCGGGCTTTTTGCCGGGACCGCGGCAGTCTCGGTAATTGCCGCGCCGGCCATTGTGCAGGCGCGTACGGAAATGGTGATCGTTTCCACCTGGCCGCGGGACTTTCCCGGTCTGGGTCTCAGCGCGCAGCGTCTGGCCAAGCGTATTCCGGAACTCACCGAAGGCCGGATCAATGTGACCTATTTCGCGTCTGGCGAAAAAGTCGGCGCATTCGACAGTTTTGACGAAGTTGCGTCCGGCAAGTCGCAAGCCTATATCGCCGCGGATTATTACTGGAAGGGCAAACATCCGGGCTGGTCCTATTTCACGGCCGTGCCGTTCGGATTCGTCTTCTCGGAGATGGAAGCCTGGATGAAATATCTCGGCGGCCAGGAACTGCACGATGAAATCGGCGCGGAATTCGGCGTCAAGGGCTTCCCTTGCGGCAATACCGGCGTGCAGATGGGCGGCTGGTTCAACAAGGAAATGGAAAGCGCGGACGACTTCAAGGGTTTGAAGATGCGTATTCCCGGTCTTGGCGGTGACGTGCTGTCCAAACTCGGCGCATCCCCGGTTTCAGTGCCCGGCAGCCAGATCTATGAAAATCTGGTCTCCGGCGCGATTGACGCCACCGAATGGGTCGGTCCCTATAACGACTATTTCATGAAGTTTTACGAGGCCGCCAAATATTATTACTATCCGGGTATGCACGAACCAGCCTCGCAACTTACGCTCGGCATGAACAAGGCGTGGTGGGACAAACTCTCCAAGATCGATCAGGCGATCGTTCAAGCCGCTTGCAACGAAGAAAACGGCCGGCAGATGGCGGAGACCAATGCCAATAACGGCGCTTTCCTCGAAAAGCTGATCAAGGAACATGGCGTCAAGCTGCGCAAATTCAGCGACGACATTTTTGACAGTTTCGGCGAAGCCGCGAAGGAGGTGTTCGACGAGGTTCGCCAGCACTCCAAACTGGCGGGGAAAATTCACGAAAGTTTCCTCAAGACGCGCGCCGATGTCGGCGCCTGGACCGGGCTGTCCGACACCGCCTATACGGTTCAGCGCAATCGCGTGCTGGGGGTCGCCGCTCAGTTGCAGACCGGCCAAAGACTCCAGGTCTCGCAATCCCTGCACGCCACGAGGAAACACCTCGAAGCGCATGCCGCTCTTGACGCCGTGACGTTTGCCAATATTAATGATGGCCTGCCGCGACTCGATGTCGACTATGAGCACGATGCCGTCGTGTCCAGTGTCGACCTCCGGCAGCTCGCGCACCATGAACTTC
>JADFHH010000456.1 GCA_022567275.1 Pseudomonadota bacterium
GGTTCGGGTTCGGGTTGCGGTTCGAGATATCTTTGCGGATCGGTTTCGAACTTGTTTTGGCACCCGGCATGGCAGAAATAATAGTGATGTCCCGCATGGGTCGTCATGTGCCTGGCGCCATCGATCTTCACCGTCATGCCGCAGACAGGATCGATGGCCGTTTCCGATTGGGTCATGTTTTAGTTGATCCCGTTCGCCACCTGAAGTTCGCGCACATATTTCACGATTCCCGTAAGCTCGGCATCGGTGACATCGGGCAGCGCTTTCATGTCGCCATAGGGCCAGTGGTGCTTGCGTGCGCCGCGTTTAACGGCCACGAAAAAGGCCTGGTCGCCATGATGGCCCGGAGTGTAAAGTCTGTGGATCAGGGGGGGGCCCTTGCCGGTGCCAGCCGCGTTTTTCCCGTGGCATTTTGCGCAATTGGCATCGAACGCCTCCCGGCCCTCGACAGCCGCTGCCGAGAGTTCGGGAACGCGAACATCGACGACCACATGCTTTTTCTCGGTGTTAAAATATCCGAATAAAGCGAGGCCCACTGCGGCGAGAATAACGCCCAGAAATGCCAGTTTCGGTAACTGCCCGGAAATTTTCATGATCATATCGCCTCTATACCCCTACCCCCTAATGGTATACATTCCGCAATAGATTTCAAGAGGCAATGATGAGGATATCCGATGAAACCACGGCACGATGACTGCCTGATGCGGCTTTCGCGTATCGAGGGACAGGTGCGCGGCGTCTCGAAGATGATCGGACAAGAGCGCTACTGCATCGACATCCTCACGCAACTCCGGGCGATCCGGGCGGCGCTCGGCAAGGTTGAAACTCAAGTTCTGAAGGATCACGCGGACCACTGCATCGCCGATGCGGTTCGCAGTGGCGGCGAAGACGAACAGCGCAAGAAGTTCTCCGAGCTCATCGAGTTGTTTGGCCGCTATACGCCGTGACGGGGCCGCCCTGTCCGCGCTTGTGCCGGCGAGCGTTCAGGGGCTTGTCCGGGTGACGAAAAATCTGGAGCAAACGGGCTTGCGAACACGGTCAAATCAGCAAATTCTGCTCGCCTCTGGGCGGCTGCGGAGAATAATTTACTCCACATGCAAGCGATAATAGGCTACTGTCGGAGCAGATTTGACGGTTATCGGGTAAATTTCGACTGACAAGGCGCTTCGGCTTGTGCCGGATTGCCGCTACAAAGGGAGGATGCCAATGCTTAAGAAAACAGAGGAACATCTCAAGGAGACAGAGGAACACGGATTGTTTGCGCTCTACCGGCGCGATCCGGACGAGGCCGACAAGTTGCTGTTCGGCCGTGAAACCTATCCGGACCGGCGCGGGTTCCTGAAAGGCGCGGGCCTCGCGACCATGGGCGCCATGGTCGGCGCCACCATTCCCTTCCACCGCAATATCCCGCCAACTTCATTCCCGTCGCGCTGGCCGGAAAAGACAAGATCGAAGGCAAGGACGGTCTGAGGATCTTCAACGACCGGCCCGTGAACGCGGAGACGCTGCCCCATTTCCTGGACGACGCGATCACGCCGACCAAAAACCATTTCATCCGCAATAACGGGATCGCGCCCGATAGCTTCGATGCCAAGGGCTGGAAGCTCACCATCGACGGTCTGGTCGACAAGCCCATGACGCTCACCATCGATGAGTTGAAGAAGAAATTCGAGGTGGTGACGGCGGCGCTGCAGATCGAATGCGGCGGCAACGGTCGCGGCTTTTTCAACCCGCCGGCCAAGGGCAACCAGTGGACCTACGGCGCCGTTGCCTGCTCCAGATGGACCGGCGTGCGGTTTGCCGACGTGCTCAAGGCCGCGGGCGTGAAAAACAACGTCATCTACACCGCTCATGTTGGCGCGGACACGCATATGTCGGGCAAGGAAGGCAAGCTGTCGCTTTCGCGCGGACTGCCGATCGCCAAGGCGATGCAGCCGCAAAATCTGATCGCATTCGCCCAGAACGATGCGCTGATCCATCCCATGAACGGGGCGCCGCTGCGGCTGGTCATTCCCGGCTGGCCAGGCTCATTCTCGCAGAAGTGGCTGACCCGGGTCTGGCTGCGCGACGTCGTGCATGATGGCCCGAAAATGACCGGCGCCGCCTACCGCCTGCCGCCCGGGCCCGTGGCGCCGGGGACGAAGGTCGACAAGAAAAAGATGCGCTTCATCGAATCGATGATTA
>JADFHH010000457.1 GCA_022567275.1 Pseudomonadota bacterium
GTATGGCGTTGCAGTCGCGCTCTACCTGGCCGAGCAACTGTTGCGCGCTTTCCAGCAGCACATTCACCTGATCGCGCGTATCCGCCTCAAGTCCTTTCAGTGTCTCCGCCACGCCTTTCTCGAAGGCGGCGCAACAGGCCTCCGCCATCTGGCGCTCCCATTCTTCCCGGGATTGGTGCGAGGCGGCTCTTTGTCGCGCTTTCGACCCCCTCACGGGCGCTTCGAATGTCCGGTCGAAAAGATATTTTACGGCTTCGGCCATCGGTTCCCTAATAGACAAGTTCATCGTTGCCACCCGACTTGATGATGACGATCTCACTCTTTGCGGCAAGTTCCTTGGCGGTATTGACCATGCTCGTTTGCGCGTCATCCACATCTTTCAGCCGGACCGGGCCCATCACCTCAAGATCGTCACGCAGCAACGTCGCGTTTTTCTTGGACATGTTTGTGAAGAACATCTCACGGGCGGTTTCCGCCGCACCCTTCATTGCCATGAGCAGAACGTCATCCTTGACGGCGCGCAGCAGCGTCTGAAGGCTGGAGTTGTCGAGCTTGGAAAGATCATCGAAGGTAAACATGAGATTCTTGATACGCTCCGACGCTTCCCAATCGGACTGTTCAAGCTTGGACAGAAAACGGGTTTCTGTTTGCCGGTCGAAATTGTTGAATATCTCGGCCAGCAGCTCGTGGGCGTCGCGCTGGCGGGTCTGGGACAGGTTCGAAATGAACTCGCTGCGGAGTGTATTCTCGATTTTTTCAAGCACATCGCGCTGAACAGAGCCCATGCCCAGCATGCGTTGCACCACATCAGTGGAGAAATCCTCAGAAAGAATCGTCAGCACTTCTGCTGCAGAGCCGCAGGAGATTTTGGACAGCACGACAGCGACCGTTTGCGGATATTCGTTCTTGAGATAGTTGGCCAGAACGCTGGTTTGCACGTTGGAGAGCTTCTCCCACATATTGCGGCCGGCCGGACCACGGATTTCCTCCATGATGGCTTGCAGCCTGTCGGGCGGGAGATACTGCGCCAGCAGCTTTTCAGTAGATGCCGCGGTTCCCATAAGCGCGCCGGAAAGCGACAATCGCGAAATGAATTCCGACAGCACCGCCTGAGTGACTTCAGTTGTGATGTTGCCAAGTTCGGACATGGCGGCGGAGATGGTAACAACCTCATCGTCGCTCATCTCGTTCCAGATCGGCTGTCCCCAATCCGAGCCCAATGTCAAAAGCAGCGCGGCGACCTTTTGTGGCCCGGTGAGGTGGCCGATACTGGTCTGGACAGTGACGGGCTGCTCTCGCGCGGTCAAACCTTAACGATGATGTGCTGGCATCGCCATGTTCTTCTGTCACCTTAAGCGGTTTGCTGGATCCATTCCCGGACGATCGAAACCGCCTCATCGGGATTCTTCTTTACGGTTTCACCGACGTCTTCCGCCACCTTTGCCTGCAAGTCTCCAGCCGCGCGGGCGCTCTTCAGGGTCGCCTCCAAATTGTTAGAGGGTGCAGGTAGAGCCAGAGTATCGCCGGATTGCAGCTGACCATCGGAAGCGATGAGTTGGGGCGCGCCGTCGACGGTTAGCCCATGCATGGCCGGAGCGCCTTTCTCGGGCGTTATGATACGTCTGATGAGCGGGCGGACCACCAGCAGCAGCACGAGCAGCGATATGAGCCCGATCGCCGTCAATTCGGCAATCATGAAATAATCGTCTTTCGACAACGACATGAACATGTCGAGCCAGCCTTGCGGGACGCTCTGCGCCAATGCAGGCGCCTGAACCTCGGCAAAGCGCATATTCACGACTTGTACCTGGTCACCGCGATCCTCGTTGAAACCAATGGCCGTACTCACCAGCGCGCGAATCTGGTTGAGTTGTTCTTCAGGCCTGGGCGTATAGTTCATGACTCCCTGGGGGCCTTTTTGATAAATGCCGTCCACGAGGACCGCCACCGAGAGGCGTTTGATTCGCCCGCCTTCGGCGGTCTCGGTCACGGTGGTGCGCGAAATTTCGTAGTTGATCACCTCTTCGGTCTTGTTTGAATTCTCTTGCTGGTTGCCGTCACCGCCAATCTCGCCGCTGGCCGATGGCAGCTCATTACCGACCGATACGCCGCCATTTCCGCCCGGCGTCGTGGCGTTGGCGCGTTCCTCACGGAGTTGGGTGGAACGCACGACCTGGCCATC